>SKKH01000137.1 GCA_007121555.1 Gemmatimonadota bacterium
CAGGGGCCCGACGTCGACGGCACGCGCTTCCTGGTCCGCGTGGATCACGAGATGCGGGTCCGTCGGCTCGGCGCGGTCATCCGCCTCTCCACCGCCCGCTCGGCACGACTGGACCTCTTCTTCCGGATGCACGATCACGCTGACCTCCAGGTGCGGAACCTGGAGGGCATGGGGGTTCGGGTGCGGTTCTGAGCTGAATCCCCGACCGGGCAAGCGGACCAGCTTCGTGTCAGGGCACCGTCAGGGTGGTGTGAAGAGACCGCACCCCGTCGGAGAGCTGGACGGCCAGTCGGCTGGAGAGGGGCGGGGGAAGGGTGATGTCGCCGCCCTCCACGATGCCCACGATGGGGCCGTCGGGCCCGTCCCGGAGCACCGCCTGGGGGTACGCGCCGTGGTTCCAGCGCAGCCGGAGTCGGCCCGTGCCCGAGGCGGCGGCCGGGCCCTCCGGCTCCCACGACACCAGGTCGAGGCGGAGCTCCGGATCCGTGCCCTCGGCGTCGGGGCCCGGCGCACCGGCAGGGGCATCCCCGGGGGCGTCCACCCTGAGCTCGGCCCGACCCTCGGGCGAGTCCAGGACCACGCGGGCCAGCGCGGCCCGATCCTCGGGCGGGAGGTGGATCACCTCCGTGAAGTGCCGGAGGGTCTCGTCCTCGGCGTGGTCCAGCTTGAGTCCCTGCACACCTCGTTCGAAGAGGATCCGCCCGGCGGCGTCGTAGCCCCGAATCGTGGCGTCGGTCCGGACCGGGGCGGTCTCATGGGCCCGGATCTCCAGGAGGGGCCGCAGGCGGGGCCCCCGATCCCGGCCCCAACTGCCCCAGACCACGATCCCCTCGGCGGGCGCCGCGGCCCGTGCGGGCACCCCGATGGGCCGTGCATCCCGCAGCCGGAGGATCGCGTCGAAGGTGTAGTCGCTGGACCACGCGGGTGTGCAGTAGCTCATGATGTCTCGGGCGTTGCCGTCGGCGGAGATGAGCTGATCGGTCTGGAGCGAGTAGGCGGGCTGACCGAGGCGGGCGTTGTCGTAGGGGTAGTTGGGGTCGTTGCTGGCCACCCTGCAGGGCGCGTGGCGGCGACCGAAGTTGTGACCGAACTCATGGGCCACGATGTAGGCCCGGGTGCCGGGGTCGTCGTGAGAGAGGGCCGCCAGATACTGGGAGTTCGGTGACTCGGCGATGTAGGCGATCCCTGCGATCCCCGCCCCCGAGCGTCCGACGATGCCGTGGTAGTAGCGCTCGAGAAGCGACGGGTCGGTGGCCCCGTCGTCCTGACGAAGCAGATGGATCTCCTGCAGGAGGTCGAGCCACCCCTCACCCTGGTCCGGTCCCGACATGGGACTGGCTGAAGTCACGTAGGTCTCCGGGCGGACCCGGGCATCGAAGTCGGCGATGGGGAAGACGTTCCGGGTCATCGTCATGTACTCGTCCACATTCCCCGCCGAAAGGTCGGCCACCGTGCCCAGATCCGTGCTCTCGATCCGGACGAAGGTGGCCCGGAAGGGCTCGGGGTCCAGCACCTGGGGGCGGTGGATGCTCCCGCCAGCGGGCCACCTCAGGAACGAGCGGTCCAGCACCTCCACCTCCTCGGCCTCATCCACGACCACCCGGTAGCCCAGTCCGGACCGGACCATGTGGTCGGGGATCACCACGTTCCAGGACCGATTCCGCACGTTGGGGTCGATGCTGGTGGGAACGGAGCTCGCGGAGGCGGCAATGGAGTGGGAGAGGATCTGGCTGGAGCCGTTGTACACGATGACCCGGACCCGGGGGGTGTGGTCGTTGGAGGCGTTGGCCCGGACGAACACCCGGAGCAGTCCCCCTCGGCCCTCGACGAGGGGGACCGAACCGTCATAGCTCTGGTTGCCCTGGTTCAGGTGGACGGCGTCCACCTGGATCTGGAAGCCGTCGAGTCCTTCAGCCGAGACCGTGCGCGAGGGGGCGCCCTCGGCGTCGATGCGGATCCGGTTCGTTCCCGGCTCGGACCCAAGGACCCATTCCGATGCCGTGGCCCGGCCCTGGGAGTTGGTGGTGACCTGCGACGGGCTCACCGAGCCACCCCCGGTGACCACGGTGAAGGTAATGGTCTCTCCGGAGATCCGAGCCCCGTCTCCATCCAGGAGGCGAACGCCCGGTGGTTCGTCGACGGGGAAGCCGGCCACAGCGGACTGGTTCTGCCCCTGGACGATCCGGATCTCTCGCACCCGTTCCTGCGTGGCCTCCACCTCGAAGGCCACGGGGGAGAGCTCCCCGTGACGGGCTTCCACCCGCTGGGGGCCGACCTCGGGCCCGGCGATCCAGTCGCTCAGTGCGGCGACCCCGGTAGCGTCGGAGTGGGCCGGAGATCCTTCCACCTCGCCCTCGCCCTCGACCACGTGGAAGGTGACCTCGCTCCCCTCCACCGGGTTGTCGAACTCGTCCAGGAGCTGGACGGCAGGCGGCGGCGTGATCGATGCGCCGGGGGCCGTGGGGCTCTCGGGCTCCGCGACGGCGTCCATCCGGTGGGCAGGCCCGGCGCGGACGTCCACCTCCAGGAGGCGGGGGGCCAGCTCGGCGGCCTCGACTTCCAGGCTCTGGGGGCCCGCGGTGGTGCCCAGGGTCCATTCCAGGCTCACCCGTCCCTCCGCGTCGGTGCGCGCGCCGGTGGGCTCAACGGTGCCGCCTCGTTCCACGACCCGGGCCGTCACCTGCACGTCGGGCACCGGATTTCCGAACCGGTCCCGCACCTCTACGTCGAGGGGCGGGAGCGTCCGGCCGACCTGGAGCGAGGCGAGGTCGGGCTCCTCGACGACCAGGGTGTCGGGCTCGGCGGGGGTGGCTTCGATCTCGAAGCTCACGGGAGTCAGCGAGCCCACCCGGGCCTCCACCCGCTCGAGTCCGGACCGGGTTCCCAGCGTCCAGGCCTCCAGATCGGCCCGTCCCCCCTCGTCGGTCTGGGCCTCGGACCCGGTCAGGGTTCCGTTGCCTTCCATCACCTGGAAGTCCACCATCACTTCGGGCACCGGATTTCCGAACCGGTCCCGAACCGTCACCTGCGGCAGGGGATCCACAGGGGAGCCCACCGGCGCGGCGGCTTGGGGGATCCGGCTGGCGGCCAGGCTGTCCGGGTCACCGGGCTGTGCCAGCACCCGGAAGTGGACGCGCTCCGAGCCGCTCCCGTCGCCCCGGGCCAGCGCTACCGAGAGCTCCTGCTCGCCGGCCACAGGACCGAGGGTCCAACCTCCCGGCTCCACCTCGCCGCGCCGGTCCGACCGCACCCGCTCCCGCTCCACGGCGCCGTCGCCCCGCTGGACCGACCAGACCACCTCCACGCCCGGGGCGGGGTTGCCCCGGCTGTCCACGACCCGGACCCGGGGAGGGGGGGTCACCGCCTCGCCCACCGTGCCCTCGGCCTCCGAGGCGGTCAGCTCCTCCAGGGCCACGCCCTCCTGGAAGAGAAGGGGGTCGCCGTCCGCGCACCCCGTGGCGAGGAGGGCAAGGGCCAGGAGGAGGCTGGGAAGGAGGCCGGGAAACAGGCCGACGGACCATCCCCGTGCGCGCGTCATCGACCGAGTCCCACGGCGAGTCTGAGGCCCTGGACCCGATGGGGGACGACGAGATCCTCGTCGTCCAGCCGGCCGGTGAGCCAGGTGGCGTGGAGGGAGACCGAGCCCCAGGGGAGGGGACGGCGAAGGGTCACGCCGAGAATCCCTCCGGTGACGCTCCGGTCGGCGGTGCCGGATCCGGGGGGAAGCAGGTCCCCATCCAGCTCCTCCCGGTACCGACTCACCCCGGCCCAGACCGAGAGTCGGGTGGATGCCGCGGTGACGAGGCGCACCGAGGGACCGAGGCCGAGCAGGGTGGAGCGGTAGTCGTTTCCGGATCCCAGATGCCCGGTGGCGGCCACGCCGAAGCGGTCCCGGTGGACCGATCCCTCCAGCCCCACGAAGGGGTGGGCGCGGCTGCCCAGCCCCCGGCTACCGACGAGAAGGGAGCCCTGCACCGCGGGTTCAGGACCCATCTCGGGGGCCTGCCCCCACACCTCCTTCGGGGCCGCGATCACCCACACGCCGAACAGGAGCCCGAGACCGAGCAGGCCGGCTCGGAAGCGGAGCAGAGTTCGAAGGGTGGCGGCGGGGTGAGCGGGCATGGGGGCCAAGGGCTCCGGGACGGAGACAGGGAGTAGCTGGGGAAGCCGCAGCAACGGGCGGGGACTGGGAAGAAGCTCGAACGGCGCGAGATGGGGGTCAAGCCTTCCACGGCCTATTGAAGGCGCCACCCGGCATGGGGGAGGCGGATCTCGCCATCGCCAGAAGAGTCCGGCGGAGGCAGGTTTCCGAAGACGTCCATTCCCGACGGAGGCTGCCGTATCCCTTCTTCACCCTCGCACCTCACCCCACCTGCGGGATCTTCCGGCTCCGACGACCCGCTGCCGTCGCTCTCGGTGAAGGAGCTTCCCTCTAGGCAGCGGCCCCGCGAACGGCTTGTCCACGCTGGATCCCGGGCCCTCTCGGTCAGAGAACTCCTGGCGCTCATCATCGGCTCCGGGGGCCACGGCGCCTCGGTCCTGGAGATCTCCGACCGGATCCTGGCCCACGGCGGAGGGCGGCTCCGCTCCCTCGCCGGGGCCGAACCGGGCGAGCTGGAGGTGATCGCCGGGGTGGGACGGGCCACCGCGGCACGGGTCATCGCGGCGCTGGAGCTGGGGGCCCGAGCCGCCGCCGAGGGCGAGCCGGACCGGCCCCACATCCGGGGGCCGGCCGATGTACACCGGCTCATGGGGCCCCGTCTGCGGGACCTGGCCCACGAGGAGTTCCACGCCCTCCTTCTGAATACCCAGCACCGGGTGCTCCGCGACGTCACCGTGACCCGGGGCATCCTGGACGCCTCCCTCATCCACCCCCGGGAGGTCTTTCGGCCCGCTATCCTGGCCCACTCGGCGGCCGTGATCCTGGTCCACAACCATCCCTCCGGAGATCCCACCCCGTCGCCCGAGGACCGGGCCGTGACCCGGCAGGTGAGCGAGGCGGGCCGCACCGTGGGAATCCGGGTGCTGGATCATGTGGTCATCGGCAAAGGGAGGTGGGCCACGGCGAGTTGATGCCGCCGCCCCCTCCGGTCCGGGGACGACTCCCCTGAGGCATCGCTCGGGGACGCATCTCCTCCGGGGGTCCGGGCTCCATGAGGGTCCACTCCCATCCCGGTGAGGAACCTCCCGGGAGCCGCCGGGGATAACGAGGCCATGCGAATTTCGACGCTCCGCCTCATCCCCATCCTGATCGCCCTACTGGTCCTGCCTTCGTGCGCGGCCTTCCAGTCGCTCACGGCCCTCTCCCAGGTCCGGTTCGCTCTGGACGGGGTCAGCGGAGTTCGCCTGGCCGGGGTCCAGCTCGATGAGATCCAGGGGTACGAAGATCTCACGGTGATCCAGGCGGCTCGCATCGGTTCGGCGCTGGTGAACCGGCAGCTCCCTCTGGAGGCCACCCTCCACGTGGGGGCCGACAACCCCGAGGGGAATCCGGACGCCCGGCTGGTCGAGCTGGACTGGACCCTCTTTCTCCGGGACCGGGAGACGGTGAGCGGGAGTCTTTCGGAGGAGTTCCGGTTGAGCTCGGGTGCCCGGACCGACGTTCCGGTCGCGGTTCGCCTCGACCTCATCGAGTTCTTCGACGGGAGCGCCCGGGACCTGGTGGAGCTGGCCCTCTCCCTGGGTGGAGTGGAGCGAGACCCGGTGGACGTCCGCCTCCAGGCGGTTCCTACGATCCAGACCCGGCTCGGGCCCATCCAGTATCCTCAGCCCCTGGTGATCGGCTCCCGCTGAGTCCAGGGCCGGAGCTTCCCCCAGTTCCACGGGTATCTTTTCCACCATGACCCTTCCGACCGGCACCGCGTCTTCCTCGACCCCGACGATCCGGGGCCTCCCCCGGGCTCTGGCCCGGGAGTTGGAGGCGTACGCCCAGCGCCTGGACGTGCCCAGGATCCTCGAGGCGTACCGGCTGGCGGAAGAGGCTCACAAGGGTCAGAAGCGGGCCAGCGGCGAGGGTTTCGTGACCCACGCCGTGGAGGTGGCCACCCTCCTGGGTCAGCTCAAGCTGGACTCGGCCTCCATCATCGCCGGCCTGATTCACGACGTCGTCGAGGACACGCAGTTCACCCTCACGGACGTGGAGGAGCGCTTCGGCAAGGAGGTGGCCTCCATCGTGGACGGGGTCACCAAGATCGGGAAGGTCCAGTTCCGGTCCCAGACCGAGCGGCAGGCCGAGAACTACCGGAAGCTCCTCCTCTCCATGGCCGAGGACGCCCGGGTCATCCTGATCAAACTGGCCGACCGGCTCCACAACATGCGGACCCTGGAATACCTTCCCCGGGGCAAGCAGATCCGGATCGCCCGGGAGACCCGGGAGATCTACGCACCCCTGGCCCACCGGCTGGGGATCGCCCAGGTGAAGTGGGAGCTGGAGGATCTCTGCTTCAAGTTCCTGGAGCCCGAGGAGTACGAGGAGCTGCGGAGGATGGTCCAGCAGCGCCGGCAGGAGCGGGAGCGGCAGATCCTGGAGGTGCAGCGGCCGGTGGAGGAGCTTCTCAAGGAGGCCGGGATCCCCTATGAGGTCACCGGTCGGCCCAAACACCTCTGGTCCATCTACCGGAAGATCGAGAACCGGGGGAAGCCCTACGAAGAGATCTACGATCTCATGGCCATGAGGGTGATCACGGACTCGGTCCAGAACTGCTACGCAGCCCTGGGGCTCATCCACTCCAAGTTCACACCCATTCAGGACCGGTTCCACGACTACATCGCCACGCCCAAGTCCAACATGTACCGCTCGCTCCACACCACGGTCTTCGGGCCCGGGGGACGCCGCTACGAGATCCAGATCCGGACCGAGGAGATGCACCGGACGGCCGAGTACGGGATCGCGGCCCACTGGCGCTACAAGGAGGGCGGCGGCGCGTCGGACGAGGTGGACGAGGCCCTCTCCTGGTTCCGCCAGGTGCTCGAGTGGCAGCAGGAGACCTCGGAGCCCGAGGAGTTCATGGAATTCCTCAAGATGGACCTCTTCCTGGGCGAGATCTTCGTGTTCACTCCCAAGGGGGAGGTGAAGCAGCTTCCCGTGGGCGCCACCCCCATCGACTTCGCCTACGCCGTCCACACCGAGGTGGGCTCCCACTGCGCCGGGGCCAAGGTGAACGGACGGATCGCGCCCCTCTCCCGGGAGCTCCGTAACGGCGACACCGTGGAGATCCTCACCAGTCCGCGGAAGTCCCCGTCCCGGGACTGGCTCGCCTTCGTGAAGACCTCGCGGGCCCGTCAGAGGATCCGTCAGTGGATCCGTCAGCAGGAGCACGACGAGTCGGTGAAGCTGGGCCGGGAGTTCCTGGACCGGGAGATGAAGAAGCTCCGGGTGAGCCTTCCCGGCGACGGGGTTCTGGCCGAAGCGGCCGAAGCGCTGGATTACCCGGACTTCGAACACGTCCATGCAGCGCTGGGTCGTGGAGACATCGGACCGTCGGCGGTGATCAAGGAGCTCTTCCCCGAGAAGGAGGTGGCCGAGGCCCGGAAGAAGGCGTCCTCGCCCCTCCAGAGGATCGCCCGGAAGATCCGCCGCACGGACAAGGGCGTCCGGATCCAGGGGATCGACAACCTCATGGTCCGGTATTCCCAGTGCTGCCAGCCCGTGCCCGGCGACGACGTCATCGGGTACGTGACCGCCGGCCGGGGCGTCTCGATCCACCGGAAGGACTGCCCCAACGTCCTGAACCTCTCCCAGGATCCGGAGCGGAGGGTGGAGATCGAGTGGACCGCGGAGCAGGGCGACCGGTTCTACGTGAAGCTCTACACCCGGGGCTCGGACCGGCGCGGCATCCTCTCGGACATCGCCAAGGCGATCAGTGATACGGGCACGAACATCCAGCACGCGGACATCCGAGCCGTGGACGGAGGGATGCTGGGCGAGTTCGTGGTGGAGGTCCAGGATCTGCCCCACCTGGCCCGGGTCATGAAGCGCATCAGCCAGATCAAGGGTGTCCTCTCGGTGGAGCGGCGAGAGTCCTTCGGCGACTCCGATCTCCTGGACCTGGACGGAGGCTGACGGCCCTCTCCCATGCCCGATTTTCGCATCGAAGCTCCGTACGAGCCCAAGGGCGACCAGCCTCGGGCCATCGCAGAACTCGGAGAGGGGCTGGACCGGGGCGACCGGTTCCAGACCCTTCTGGGGGCCACCGGAACGGGGAAGACCCTGACCATGGCCCACGTCATCGCGAACCACGGCCGGCCGGCCCTGGTCATGAGCCACAACAAGACGCTGGCGGCGCAGCTCTACGGGGAGCTGAAGCAGCTCCTTCCCCGGAACGCGGTGGAGTACTTCGTCTCCTACTACGACTACTACCAGCCCGAGGCCTACGTCCCCGCCACCGACACCTTCATCGAGAAGGACTCGGCGATCAACGAGGACATCGACCGTCTCAGGCTCCGGGCCACCTCCTCGCTCTTTGAACGGGAGGACGTGGTGGTGGTGGCCTCGGTCTCGTGCATCTACGGCCTGGGGAACCCCGAGGAGTACCAGGCCCTCATGTTCGAGGTCACGGTAGGGGAGGAGATGGGGCGAGACGAGCTCCTCCGGGGGCTGGTGGACATCCAGTACCGGCGCAACGACATGGTCTTCGACCGGGGCACCTTCCGGGTGCGGGGCGACACGGTGGAGGTGCTCCCCGCCTACGAGGAACAGGCCATCCGGATCGAGTTCTGGGGCGACGAGGTGGAGCGGATCACCCGGTTTGATCCCCTCACCGGGGAGCTCATCACCAACCTGGAACGCACGGCGATCTACCCGGCCTCCCACTACGTGACCCATCGCCGCACCATCGAGGACGCGGTGCCCCAGATCCGCAAGGAGCTGGACGAAAGGGTGAAGCAGTTCCAGCTCGACGGCCGACTCCTGGAGGCCCAGCGCATCGAGTCGCGGACGAATTTCGACATCGAGATGATGCTGGAGATCGGGACCTGTCCTGGAATCGAGAACTACTCCCGCTTCATGGCGGGACGGGGACCGGGCGACCGGCCCGCCTGCCTCCTGGACTACTTCCCCGATGACTTTCTGGTCATCGTGGACGAGTCCCACCAGAGCCTCCCCCAGATCGGGGGGATGTACAACGGGGACCGGGCCCGGAAGATGACGCTGGTAGAGCACGGGTTCCGCCTCCCTTCGGCGCTGGACAACCGACCCCTCAAATACGAGGAATGGGAAGACCTGCTCCACCAGGCCGTCTTCGTGTCGGCCACCCCGGCCGAGCGGGAGCTGGAGCTCTCAGGAGGCGTGGTGGTGGAGCAGATCATCCGTCCCACCGGTCTCGTGGATCCCACGGTGGAGGTGCGGCCGGTGAAGGGGCAGGTCGACGACCTCCTGGCCGAGATCCGGACCCGGACCGAACGTCAGGAGCGGGTCCTGGTCACCACCCTGACCAAGCGCATGGCCGAGGACCTCTCCGAGTACCTCCAGGGCGTTGGGGTCCGGGTGCGCTACATGCACTCGGAGATCGATACCATCGAACGCATGGAGATCCTCCGGGGGCTTCGCCTGGGTCGGTTCGACGTGCTGGTGGGAATCAACCTCCTGAGGGAGGGGCTGGACCTTCCAGAGGTCTCCCTGGTGGCCATCCTGGACGCCGACAAGGAGGGGTTCCTCCGCAACGCCCGCTCCCTGATCCAGACCATCGGACGAGCCGCTCGAAACGAGAACGGGCAGGCCATCCTCTACGCGAACCGGATGACCGGGGGCATGCGCCAGTGCATCGAGGAGACCGAAAGGCGACGGGAGATCCAGCTCGAGCACAACCGGAAGCACGGGATCACCCCGGCCACCATCCGGAAGAGCATCCAGGAGATCGAGTTCTCCACCCGGGTGGCCGACGCCCGGGAGCTGCCGGTGCCCCGGGTGGCGGAGGACGCCGCCACGTATCAGGATGAGGTGAATCTGGAGGAGCTCATCAAGGCGGTGGAGAGCGAGATGGAAGAAGCGGCGGCGGAGCTGGACTTCGAGAGGGCGGCGCTGCTCAGAGACGAACTCTTCGAGCTCAAGACTCGCCTCGGCGATGGGAAGGGCTCGAAGAAGAAAAAGGTTGCGAAGCGATGACGCTCACGGAGCGCGAGCTCGTCCGGTGGGGCCAACTCGTGGGCAAGGAGGTCGACGTGCCCATGTTCCTGGGGCTGCGAGGGCAGCTCGGGGCCGGAAAGTCCGTTCTGGCCCGGGCCATCGCCAGGGGCGCCGGGGTGGAGGGGGCCATGCCCTCTCCCACCTTCAACCTCCTCTTCCGATATCCCGCAGGGGAGGGGGTGGAGGTGGTCCATATGGACCTCTACCGCCTCCGGGAACCCGACGAGCTCTGGGAGCTGGGCTGGGAGGAGCTGGGAACGGGTCCTGAGATCGTCCTGGTGGAGTGGCCCGAGCGGGCCGGGGAGCACCTCCCGGGAGACCGTTGGGACATCCACCTGGTGGCGCCGGAGCCCGGTTCGAGCCTTCGGATCGTGCAGGTCCACCGGGTGGGATCGCCTCCCCATCTTCCAGGATTTCCCGTTCGTCTCGAGACTCGCGTCCCATGACCCTCGATCCTCTGCTTCTGGCGGTGGAAACCTCCACCTCGGTCGGCTCGGTGGCCCTCTACCGGGGTCACCGCCTCCTGGCCGCCGAGATCATGCCCCACCGGGGGGAGCATGCGGCCCGGCTGGTTCCCTCCATCGACCGGGCGCTCGGCGACAGCGGGGTGGACCGGAGCGAGATCGAGGGGATCGTGGTGGGGCTTGGACCCGGATCCTTCACCGGGGTCCGGATCGCCGCCGCCACCACACGGGGACTCGCCGCGGGTCTGGGGGTCCCGGTCTGGGGATGGTCCTCGCTGGCCGCGGCGGCCGCCTCCCACAGGATCGAGGTGCCTCCGGCGCTGGCCAGCCGGTTCGGGGAGAGCTCGGAGCTGGACCTTCCCGACGAGGCCGACGGGTGGCCCCGCTATGTCCTGTTGGATGCCCGGGGCCGGCGGGTGTACCAGGCCTGCTACCGATTCCTCCCCGGCCGTCTCGAAACCCTGGTCCCGCCCGGGGCCGGCACCCTGGACGATGTCCTGGAGGAGGAGCTTCCGGGGAACGTGCTCTTCTGCGGCGACGGGGCGGTACGGCACGCCCTCGAGCTGGAGGACCGGGGCTACCGGGTGCTTCCCCTTCCGGCGGGCCTTCCCACGGCGCAGGGGCTCATGCGGGTGCATCGACTCCATCCCGGAGCCCCTCCCTTCGCTCCGGAGGACCGCTGGGAGCCGCACTACGTTCGCTCCTCTTCGGCTCGCCCCCTGGTCTCGTGAGCGCTTCGGTGGACAGCTCTCCGCGGCCCGATGCGTCAGGGGATGCGTCCGAGTCCTCCATCCTGGTCCGCCCCGCTCGCGCCGCAGACCTTCCCCGGGTCCTGGAGGTGGAGCAGGCCGCCTACTCGTCGCCCTGGAGCGGGGCAGCCTTCGAGACCCTTCTGCCCCGGGACGGGCAGGGGGTGTACTTCCGCGTCGGGGTGCTGGACGGGAGAGTGGTCGGCCACGGGATTCTCTGGATGGTGCAGGACGAAGCCGAGCTGGCCAACCTGGCCGTGGAGCCGGGGTTTCGTCGGCGGGGGGTGGCTCGACACCTCCTGGACCACCTCCTGGACGAGGCGGGCCGTTCGGGAGTGGCTCGGGTCTTCCTGGAGGTACGGGTGTCCAATGAGGGAGCCCAGGACCTCTACAGGAGCCGAGGGTTCGAGCTGGTCGGGCACCGGCGCGACTATTACCGGAATCCTCTGGAGGACGCCCAGATCCTGCGTCTCGACCTCACCCCAAGCTGAGCCAAGGCGGTTCCATGGCCGATTCCTCCTTTTTTCGTGGTCGTCGTCTTCGACGCACCGGCGCACTCAGGTCTCTCGTCCGGGAGACCCGCCTCGAGCCGGGCCAGCTGATCCTTCCCCTCTTCGTGGAGGAGGGGGAGGGCCTCCGGGTCGAAGTCCCGTCCATGCCCGGCGTCCACCGCTCCTCGCCCGATCGGATCGTGGCCGATGGCCGGGAGGCCGTGGAGATGGGGCTCGGGGGTGTGATCCTCTTCGGAATCCCGGGCCGGAAGGACGCCGAGGGCTCCGGCGCCTGGGCCGCCGATGGGATCGTGCAGCAGGGGGTGCGGGCCCTGAAGGAGGCGTGCCCGGACCTCCTGGTCATGACCGATGTGTGTCTCTGTGAGTACACCTCCCATGGTCATTGCGGCCTTCTCGACGGGCACGAGATCCTGAACGACCCCACCCTGGACCTCCTGGCCCGGACGGCGGTGAGCCACGCCCAGGCCGGTGCCGACATGGTGGCACCCTCGGACATGATGGACGGGCGGGTCGGAGCCATTCGAAGGGCCCTGGACGCCCAGGGGTTCTCCGCCATTCCGGTCCTGAGCTACGCGGCCAAGTACGCGTCGGCCTTCTACGGACCCTTTCGGGATGCCGCGGATTCCACTCCCGCATTCGGGGATCGAAGGGGATACCAGATGGATCCGGCCAACGCCGACGAGGCCCTCAGGGAGGTGCGGGCCGACCTGGCGGAGGGGGCCGACCTGATCATGGTGAAGCCGGCCCTGGCCTATCTGGACATCATCCACCAGGTGAAGGAACGGTTCCCGGTGCCCCTGGCGGCCTATCATGTGTCCGGGGAGTATTCCGCCATCATGGCCGGGGCGCGGCTGGGTTGGCTGGATGAGGGCCGGGCCATGACCGAAGCCCTCCTCTCCATTCGCCGGGCCGGCGCGGACATGATCGTCACGTACTGGGCTCGGGAGTTCGCCCGTCGGTGGCGAAGGGAGAATCTGGGCTGAGGCCGGCGGCCGGCGGAGGACCTCGGGTTCGATCCCACCCGGAGTCGCAGGACCCCGCAGCGGGTGTCACGCCAGCGCTCACATCGGCTTCAAATGGGGAAACATTTGGCGTCAAGATCGTTGACCCCACTGGATCCCGCCGATATCTTCGAGTCTCACAGGGAGAGCGGAGACGAGGGGCCCCCTGGAGCCCCATCTTGGCCCTTCACATCCGCCGCAGGGAGTCCAAGGAGTCGGCATGAATCCCATGAGAGCAGCGGTCCTGGTTCTTGTCGCTCTGCTGGCTGTGCCCCTTCTTGGGATGGCTCAGGAGCCCCCTCGTCAGGCCGCGGCGGAGACCCATGTGGTCCGAGAGGGTGAGACCCTTACCGAGATCGCGCGGACCTACCTGGGTTCTGCCGCCCATTGGCAGCGGATCTACGAGGCGAACCGGAACGTAGTGACCGATCCCGATCGGATCCGCCCCGGGATGGAGCTTCGGATCCCCGATGCCGAAGGCGCACCCCGATTGGCCGAAACCGCCCGCCCGGATCCCGGCGTGGAGGTGATCCGGGGTGGGGACCGTGAGCCTCTGGCTGATGTGACCGGGGTGGTCCTCGAGGGGGAGCTTCGGGATACCGTGGATCTCCCCGAAGTCGTGGATCGGGACGATCGAAGGGAACTGCTTCGGACCCGTCCCTTCGTGCCCCGAGGCGTGCCCGAGTCCGCCGGAGAGCGGACGGTCTTCTACGGGTCGCTTCAGCCCGCCACCTCCCGCTCGCCCACCCGCCCCGGCGTCGTGGTCTCGGGGATGGGAGAGTCCCTGGCGGTGACCCGGTCCACATTCGCCTCGGCGGCCTGGATTTCCCGGGAGGCCGACGATCCCGCCGCCATCGGTCGGGTTCAGGCCTTCGCCGGTGACCAGGATCTCCGGGTGGCCCGCACGGCGATTCAGGTGTACGACGACCTGGAGGTCTCGCTGGACGATCCGTCCAGTGTATCGCCAGGCGATGTTCTCGTGGCCTTCCACCGGGTGGGCCACGTCGAGGGTTTCGGCGATGTGAAGGCCCCGTCGGGAGTCCTCGAGGTCCGGCGTGTCGAGGGTTCTGGCGCCATCGTCCGCGTCCAGAGCGCCTTCGACCGGTTCGAGCTGGGCCACCACGTCACCCGACCCCGGACCTTTCCGCTCACGGTTGGCGTACATCCGTCGGCCACCGAGATCGAACTTGGCGGAACCCTCGTGGGATTCCGGGACCGGAAGGAGATCTATCTTCCCGGTGACCAGGCCTTCGTGGATCTGGGACGGGACGATGGCGTGGCCGTGGGCGACGAGTTCGCAGGCATCGCCGGACGGGAAGACGGATGGACCGGGGAGCAGGTGGCACGGTTCCAGGTGATCCGGGTGGAAGAGGACTACTCCACCGTTCGGATCCTGACCTCCCAGGCCCCCACCGCCGTCCGGACGGGGCTTCGAGTGGTCCTCGATCGAAAGATGCCTTAGCTCCTCTCACTTCGCGGGTCCGGGGCAGCGTGACGCACCTGCTTCCACTTCTTCTCTACAGCGGAGCCTTCGTTCTCTGGGTCCGCCTCCTCCTTCGCGGAGCCCGCGGGCAGGCGTCTCTTCTGGCGTCGGGTGTCACCGGGGTGGCGGTCTTCGTCCACGCCGTCGCGCTGGGACACTTCTGGCTTCGCTACGGTGAGTTGCCCCTGGTCGGCCCGGGCGCTGCGCTCTCCTCGTTGGCCTTCGTGGGAGGGCTGGCCCTGGTGGCCATGCTCCCTCTCAGGGATGTGGGGCGGGTGGCCATCGCCCTTCTCCCCTTCATCATCATCGTCCAGGCCGTGGCGCTCATCCTGGGGATTCAGCCATCGCCCATGGCCCTGGACTTTCAGGGCACCGGCTTCGTTCTCCACGTGAGCTTCGCCTTTCTCGGGTACCAGGGGCTGGCGCTGGCCTTCGCCGCAGGGGTCCTCTACCTGATCCAGCATCATGAGTTGAAGGAGAAGCGGCTGGGCAGGTTCTTCCACTTCATCCCTCCTCTCGCCACCTTGGACAAGCTGGCCCGGGTGGGGCTCTGGGGCGGATTCGTGGCGCTCACCCTGGCCCTCGCCTTCGGATGGGCCTGGACCGTGGAGAACCGGGGGTCCCTGGAGATGTCCGACCCGAAGGTCATATGGGCGGTTCTGAGCTGGCTGGTCTTCGTCGGAGTGCTCCTGGCCCGGGCCGGAGGGGGCAGAAACGACTACCGGGGTGCGGTGGCCGCGGTGGTGGGGTTCGGCGTCGTGGTGTCCACCTACCTGGTGCTCAGAATCACGGTGGGCGCGACGGGAGTGTTCCTTTGAGAGTCCGATCATGGAGCGGAGGGACACAATGTCGCTAGCCGTGGTCGGAGTGAGTCATCACACGGCTCCGGTGGAGGTTCGGGAACGGATGGCCTTCGGACCCTCGGAGGCCGCGGAAGCGCTCCTTGAACTGCGATCCGAGACCGAGGTGCGGGAGGCCGTGCTCCTCTCCACCTGCAACCGGACCGAGGTCTACCTCTTCTCCGCCAACGGTCCTCACGTGATCCAGGCGTGGCAGAGCCTGCTCGGGGGGAAGGCCGGGCGATTGGAACGCCAGGTGGGCGACTATCTCTTCGAGCAGCGGGGTGAAGGGGTGGTGCGCCATCTGTTCCAGGTGGCGGCCGGCCTGGATTCTCTGGTCACCGGGGAAGCCGAAATCCAGGGTCAGGTGCGGGACGCTTACGAGTTGGCCGCATCCATGCCGGTGGATCCGCCCCTGGCGGGGCCGGTCCTGAACCGCCTCTTCCAGATGGCCCTCTCGGTCGGCGGTCAGGTCCGCTCCGAGACCTCCATCGGTGAGGGGGCGGCCTCAGTGGCCTCCGTCGCCGTGCAACTCGCCCGGAAGATCTTTGGATCTCTCAAGGGCAAGCGGGTTTTGATCCTGGGCGCGGGCCAGACCGGGGAGCTCATCGTCGAGGCCCTGGACAGGGAAGGGGTGCAGGGGGTCATGGTGGCGAATCGGACCTACGAGCGGGCCGTGGGCCTGGCGCAGCAGGTCCAGGGGCACGCCATCGCCATGGAACGCCTGGCCGAGGCGCTGGGGTCCGCGGACATCGTGCTCTCCTCCACCTCGGCTCCTCATCCCATCCTGACGCAGCGGGTCTTCCGGGAGGCCTTCCCTGGGGGACTCCGCCGACCCCTCCTCATGATCGACATCGCGATCCCCCGGGATGTGGATCCCGCCGTGGGCCACGACCCCGAGGTATTCCTCTACAATGTGGACGACCTTCGGAAAATCGTGGACGAGCAGGTGCGGGTCCGGGAAGGGGCCGTCCCCGAGGCCGACCGGATCATCCAGGCCCAGTCCGAGGAATTCAGGACCTGGTTCGCCTCCCTGGAGGTCGTTCCGGTGATCCGGAAGATGCGGGGACGAGCCGAGGACCTCCGGACCTTGGAGTTGGAACGTCTCTTGCGAGGGATGGATCACCTGTCCGACGGAGACCGGGAGCGGGTCGAAGAATTCTCTCGACGCCTGACGAACAAGCTCCTCCATGATCCCACGGTGCGCCTGCGCAAGGGCATGGGCACGGGAGGAGGGGCCGAACTCGTCGAGGCGTTCAGGTTCCTGTACGGATTGGAGGACCACAACCGCCCTTCCCGTGCCGCCCGCCGATCAGGCGAGGGTCGGGGAGACGCCGGGGAACCCGCCGGAGACGGCGAATCCAAGGAGAAAATGGGATCATGAAGGAATCAGAGCGAGAACAGCGTTCGGGGATCGTGGGCCGGGAGCCGCGCAAGGTCCTCGTCACCGGAGGTGCGGGATTCATCGGCAGCCACGTGGCGGAAGGATACCTGGCCCGGGGGGACCGGGTCTGGATCGTGGACGATCTGTCCTCGGGGAAGCTGGAGAACATCCCCGACGGGGCCACCTTCCACAAGATGTCCATCGGAGATCCGGCCGTGCGAGACCTCTTTCAGGAGGTCGGATTCGACCTTCTGAACCATCATGCCGCCCAGATCGATGTCCGGATCTCGGTGGAGGACCCCCTCAGGGACGCCACCACGAACGTGGCCGGGCTCCTGAACCTCCTGGAGGCCGCCCGTGCCTCCGGGACCCGGCGCGTGGTGTATGTGTCGTCGGGAGGCGTGGTCTACGGCGAGCCCGAGGAGCGGCCGACGCCTGAGCTGGCCCCGAAGCTGCCCCTCTCCCCCTACGGAGTGTCGAAGCTGGCCGGCGAGCAGTACCTCCACTACTACCGCGAGGTGCACGGGTTCGAGTATGTTGCCCTCCGATACTCCAACGTATACGGTCCTCGTCAAGATCCCCACGGAGAAGCCGGGGTCGTGGCCATCTTCTGCAACCGACTGCTGTCGGGACAGGAGATCCAGATCTTCGGCGATGGCGAACAGACCCGGGACTACGTCTACGTCAAGGACGTGGTCCAGGCGAACCTGCATGCCTCGGATCTGGGGCTGCCGCCGAGCCGTGGGTTGGACGACCGAGCCTTCAACGTAGCCACGGGAATGGGAACGAGCGTGAATCGATTAGCGGATCTACTGGAGGCCGTTTCGGGCCTGCGAACCCCCAGGGTCTTCCGGTCACCCCGGAAGGGAGAGCTGAGGCACAGCACCCTGGACATCACCCGATTCTCGGCCCGAGGCTGGTCGCCCCGCCATTCTCTGAAGGATGGACTTCGCGAGACCTTCCAGCATATTGCACGGTCCTCGAAGGCTGAGGCCGCGGCGGAGGTTCGATGACGCTGTCGCTTCTTCTGCAGGCTGGACGTCAGGTTCCGGACTCGGCGTGGGACCTCATCTGGGGCGGGACCATTCCCACCAAGGTGGTGCTCCTGGTCCTGGCCGTGTTCTCCGTTTCGAGCTGGGTCATCATCTTCTGGAAGTGGAAGCACTTCCGTGACGTCCGGCGGGAGGGCGACCGCTTTCTGGACGCCATGGAGCGGGCCCAGCGGCTCGAGGACGCCTACCGTATCATCCTCTCCCTTCCGGATTCGCCCTATGGGCGGGTCTTCCGGCAGGGGGTGAACTTCTTCAGCGAGCTTCGTCCCGGGGCCCTCCGGGAGGGAGCGCCGACGGTAGAGGGGCTCAGCCTCACGCAGCTCGAGGCCCTGCGGATGACGCTGGAGAAGGAGGAGGCCGAGGAGCGCGAAGAGCTCTCCGTCGGCCTCACCTGGCTGGCCGTCATCGGTTCCATCTCCCCGCTCCTTGGACTCATGGGGACGGTCATCGGGGTCATGAACGCCTTCCTGGGGATCGTGGCCACCGGGTCCACCAACATCGGAGCCGTCGCTCCGGGTGTGGCCGAGGCCCTGGTCACCACCGTCGTGGGACTGGCCGTGGCCATCCCTGCCGTGATCGGCTACAACTACTATGTGGCGCGCCTAAACGCCGTTTCCGGCGAGCTCGAAGGCTTCTCCAGCGAGTTCATCGGGACGTTGGCTCGTGAGGGGCGGGTGTGACCAACGCGAGTCGCAGGAGGGGGTCTCGTCGCGGGGATCTCCCCATCAACTCCGAGATCAACGTCACCTCGCTCATCGATGTGGCCTTCACGCTGCTCGTGATCTTCATCATCACCGCACCCATGCTCCAGGGCGGGCTCGAGGTCCAGCTCCCCAGGGCCCAGATCCAGCCCATCACCGCCCAGGACGATCCCTTCATCGTCTCCGTGGATGACACGGGTACGGTGTACGTGGGCGAGACCCCGGTGTCGGCGGAGGAGTTCGCCAGTGCCTTCCCGCAGCTCTTCCGGGCGGCCGGTGCCCAGATCATCTATGTAAAGGGCGACGAGGCCGCTCTCTACGGGGATCTGTTCGTGGTTCTGTCCACCGTGGCTCGCACGGCTCAGGACGAAGGCGTGCGCTGGGCTCTCCTGGGTGAACCCGAACCCCGTCGGTGAATCGCTCGCAGGCCGCTCCGGTTCTTCATGAGGCTGTCAGGGGCAACTCCGATAGCGGAATGGGTGTAGGACCTTCCTGACCATGAAGAGCTGGAACAAGAACCCCCGTCGACCAGGGCAGCGCTTTCTGCTGGCCTCCGTGGCCCTCCACCTTGCACTTGTCCTGGTGGCGTGGTGGCTCCATAGACAGGCCGACTCCCCCATCGAGTACATCGCCTACGAGATGGAGATGGTGGCGATGGCGGAGCTGGAGGACGCGCCCGATGTCCTCCCGGAGCCCGATGAGGTGGTCCAGCCCGATCCGGATCCCGAGCCGCCGCAGCCGGAGCCCCAGCCCGAACCCGAACCTCCGCCCCCGGAGCCCGAGCCCACGCCTCCGCAGCCCGAGCCGGAACCGGAGCCCGAGCCGGAGCCCGAGCCCGAACCGGAGCCTGAGCCCCAACCCACCCGTCCGCAGCCCGAGACGCCGCCGCGCACCGAGGCGCCGCCTCCCGAGGAGACGAGGGAAGAGCCCTCGTCGGTGGACATCGCGGTGCGCATGGAGGGCCTGCAGCGGGACTTCCCCTCGTACTATACGAGAATTCAGGCGGAGATCGCGCGCTGCTTCCGGCCTCCGGCCGGTGTGGACAGGGGGACCACGGTGCTCCGGTTCGAGATCGTCCGCGACGGCACGGTGCCGAATCAGAGCATCCGGATGCACGAGCGGTCGGGGAACTCGAGGTTGGACATCGCTGCGGTCGGGGCCGTGGAGTGTGCGGGGGCGGGGCGCTTCGGCGCGCTTCCCGATGACCTCCCGTTCGAGACCCTTCCGGTCCAATTCACCTTCAGTCCCGGGGGAGCGCCCCGGGGTGGCGGCAGATAGGAGATCGCGCAGGCAGGGACAGCGAGGTAGGAAGTTCCCTACGGTGGCGCCGGAGTTCGGTGCTCCGCGAGACAGGCAACGGCCTTTAAACCAGTTGAACGCCCGGCACGAGTTCGGGTCGAGCTTTGGAGCGAGTCCATGGGAGAGACGGTGATTCGAAGGCGGGTTCCTTCGGGAACGATGGGCTGGGGCGCCATGCTGGGCGCGCTCCTCCTCGTTCTCTTTGCGGCCCCCGGAGTGGGGGCCCAGGATGTGGAAGAGCGCTTCCCCGGGGTGAGCCTCGGCCTGCTCTACGAGGGTCGGACCCAACCGGTGGTCGCCGTGGCGCCCTTCAGGGGCGGGACGGTGGCGGAGCGAGCCGAGAACATCGTGGCCCGGGATCTCCGGCACTCGAATCGGTTCCGGGTGCTGGATTCCATCCCCGCCGCCTTCTCGCGTGAGGAGGTGGACTACGCACTCTGGGATGAGCTGGGAGCCGACTGGCTGGTGACCGGTCGGGTCGAGGGGGGAGGAGGGGCCGGATCGGTGCTGGTCGTCGAGGTCCATGACGTGATCTATCGGGAGCTGCGCGATCGGGGTCGTTTCCCCCTCCCGGACCCGAACAGCCCCGATTTCCGCATGTCGGCCCACATCGCCTCCGACGCGGTGGTGCAGTGGGTCTTTGACGAACCGGGGATCGCCGCCAGCAGGATCGTCTTCTCCAGGAGGATGGAGGACGGGTCCCAGGACCTCTGGATGGTGGATTCCGACGGTGAGAACCTGCAGCGGATCACCCGGGACCGGGCGGACGAGGACGGATACGCGCTGGCCATGTCCCCGGGCTGGTCTCCCGACGGTCGCCGGGTCGTCTACACCTCCTACCAAAGTGGGCTGCCCCGGGTGTACGAGCTGAATCTCGAGACCGGGGAGCGGAAGTCCGTACCCACGCCTCGCTCCGGCGACTACATCACGCCCAGCTATCTCCCGGACGGCCAGCGGGTGGCCTTCGCGGTGAACGCCGGCAGGGAGTCGGGGATCTTCACCTACAACCTGGCCAACGACTGCTGTTTCGAGGAGTTGACCCGGGGTCGGTGGGAAGATATTTCCCCCACCTTCTCTCCGGACGGCAGCCAGTTCGCCTTCAACTCGAACCGTCTCGGGGTGGGTGCGCCCCAGATCTACCGGATGCCGGTCCGCGGTGGTGGGCAGCCCTCCATCATCTCGCCCTACGTCTACAACCGGCCCGGGTACTACACTTCTCCGGACTGGTCTCCTCGGGGCGACCGGATCGCCTACCACGGACGGATCGAGCAGCGGGGGCGCCACCACGTGCTGGTCTCCGAGGTGGACCGTCGCGGGCGGGTCGTGCAGCTCACCCGGGAAGGAAACAATGAAGATCCGAGTTGGGCCCCTGACGGTCGCCACCTGGTCTTCGCCGGTGAACGGGGCTGGGGGCGGGCCCTCTTCATCGTGGACGTGGAGACGGGTGTGACCCGGACATTGGTCTCGGGCATGCGTGCAAGGATGCCCGCGTGGTCTCCCTCTCTGGCCCAGCGCTACGCGGCCGACTCGGAGGAGGAGGATCGGGAGTAGCCTCCGGCCTGCTCCTGATGTTATAATTGGATCTCTTCATGAGAACTGTGCCACCGAGATGCTGCCCGGTCGCCGCCGCCTATGCACGTTGCGCCTGAGCAAGAATTTCGGTATATGCAGGGAAGTTTTTCCCCCGGAGTTCACTGAGCGGCCGTCTGGGGGCGGCGACCGCGCTGGACCTGACATCTCAGCAGGGATGATTGGCCCCGGCCCTGCGTGGATCTGACCGGTCCATGTGGCGGATTTCGAGGGGTCGGGCCGGCTGTCGGCTTTCTTCGTGTTCACCTGTTCGTTCCGAGAACTTTCTTTCACCAGGAGCAATCGCGATGTACCGTCGACTTCTTGTCGTCGCTGTCCTGATGATCGGGGTCGCCGTCGGCGCTTGCCGCCGCGAGGCACCCGAACCCCCCGCACCTCCGCCGGCCGAAGAGACCGGTCCGGATATGGATTCCCTCCGCGCGTATGAGGACTCCGTCCGAGCCGCCAGGGAGGCCGAGGAGCGGGCCCGTGCCGAGCGTGAGCGGGCCGTCGCCGACGCGCGAGCCATCCTCGAGCAGCGTGTCCACTTCGACTTCGATGAATCGGCCATCCGCTCGGATGCGGCTCAGGTTCTTCGCCAGAAGGTGGAAGTGCTCCGGGCGAGCCCGGACGTCCGTCTTCGCCTCGAAGGTCACACCGACGAGCGGGGTTCGGCCGAGTACAACCAGGCCCTTGGCTCCAGGCGCGCCCAGGCGGTCCTCGACTTCTTCATGGAGAACGGGATCGGTGAGGCGCGATTCGTCACCACTTCGTACGGCGAGGAACGTCCTCTCGTCTCCGCGAGTAACGAAGATGCGTGGGCACAGAATCGACGCGTGGAGTTCGTGATCACCGCCGGTGCCGGGGCGATCAACCCTCCGGGCGGTGAGTGAGTTCGCTTCGGCGGCTCTTCACACCTGAACGCAGCAACCCAGATCGGGACGAATGATGAAGCGGACCCCTCCTCCAGAACTCGGTAACTCGAGACCATCGGCCTCACGGCGGTATGGTGGAGGAGGGGTCCGTCTTCTTCTCCTGGGACTTCTCCTCCTTCCTCTGGCGGCTTGTGCCACCAAGAGCGACGTGAGGGAGCTCCAGGGGGAGATCCGCGATCTGGCCCGACAACAGGAAGCTCTCGTGAGGGAGCTCCAGTCGGAACAGGCTCGACAGGCCGACTCGGTGGCGGCGTTGTCGTCGCAGTTCGGTCAGTATCGCACCCAGTGGGCTCGTAGCATCCGGGACATGGAAGATCAGTTGATTCGGGTTCAGGAGCTGGCCGGGATGTCCCAGCAGGAACTGGCCGGTCTCCGCGATCAGATGGACCGGCGGCCCGCAGGGGGCACGTTCGGGGGGGCAACTCCGGACAGGGAGGGTGGCGGCGAGGTGGTCGACATCTATGACGATGCCATGACCCAGTTCCGTCGTGGTTCCCTCACCTCGGCCCGGATGGGCCTCGAAGAGATCGTGGAGCGGTTCCCCAACCATGAGCTCACCCCGTCGGCCCGTTACTATCTGGCCGATATCCTGGTTCAGGAGGACAACCTGGAGGAGGCCATCGAGATGTTCCTCCAGGTCCCCGAATTCCATCCCGATGCGGAGCGCGTACCCGATGCCATGTACCGCGTCGGGCTGCTCTATCGGGAGTTGGGCGACTCCTCAGAGGCCCGCAGCTATCTGGAGCGGGTCGTGAACACCTGGCCCGATTCCGATGCGGCGTCCATGGCGCGCCGGACTCTGGACGAGATGAGCTGATCGGCTTGTCTGGTCCGCACCTCCGGGCTCCTCTCGACACCATGACCCGGAGGGTCGCGGGGCTTCGACCTCACCGGCTTCTTTCCTTCCGACAGAACCATGCGCTGTCCCCAGTGTGACTCCACGGAGAACCGGGTGGTGGATACCCGGACGAGCCGTGGAGGGCGGGCGGTGCGTCGTCGTCGGGAGTGTACCGACTGCTCCACCCGGTTCACCACGTACGAGTACGTGGAGGAACGGCCCATCCAGGTCCTGAAGCGGAGTGGCGCCTCGGAGGACTTCGACCGGGGAAAGCTGGCCCGGGCCGTGAAGCTGGCCTGCGCGAAGCGACCCGTTTCACACACCCAGGTGGAACGGATCACCGACGAGATCGAGGATCTCCTTTCGAGCCAGGCGGGAGTGGAGGTGGAAAGCGACGTGATCGGCCAGATGGTCATGGAGCGTCTCAAGCCCCTCGACCGGGTCGCCTATGTCCGCTTCGCCTCGGTGTACCGGAACTTCCAGGACGTGGACGAATTCCAGGAATTCGTCGACGAGATGAACGCCAGGGGCCGGCAGGAGATCCAGAAGAAGCACCAGGCCGAACTCCCTCTTAGCTGATCCCCCCACAGGATCCGCGCATGCCTCCCCGCCGTCCCCCCAACCCCATTGGCGAAATGCCCTTCCTGGATCACCTGGAAGAGCTTCGCTGGCGCATCGTCTGGTCCCTTGCGGCCCTGGCCGTGGCCACCGTCGTGGGGTTCGTGTTCGTCCACTACCTGGACGTCATGGAGATCCTCATCCGGCCCGTGCGCCCCTTTCTGAGGGGCGACGATCTGGTGTACTTCAACCCGGCGACGCCCTTCTTCGTCACCCTGAAGCTGAGTTTGGTGGTGGGGATCATTCTGGCGTTCCCGGTAGTACTCTACCAGGCCTGGGCATTCTTTTCGCCGGCGCTGGAATCGTCCGAGAAGAAGGTGATCATCCCGAGTCTCTACTTCGGGTTGCTCCTCTTCGCGGCCGGAGTCGCCATGGCGTACTTCTGGGTCCTGCCGCTGGCGCTCCGGTTCCTCTCGGGCTTCCAGCAGGCGTTCCTGGAGCCGGCCATCGAGGTGGGCGAATACCTGGGGTTCGTGGTACGACTCCTGCTGGCCTTCGGGATCGTGTTCGAGCTTCCGGTGGTCGTGATGATCCTCTCGGCCATGGGTCTCATCACACCCCAGTTTCTGAAGGAAAAGCGCCGCCACGCCATCGTCGGGATCACGATCCTGGCCAGTGCACTCACTCCCGGAGACATTGCCTCCACCTTCCTGATGATCGCTCCCATGATGGTCCTGTACGAGGTGAGCATCGTTCTCTCCCGCGTGATCCAGAAGCGCCGGACGGAGAGCGAGGAGGGACCTCTGCGCCCATCATCCGAGCCCCCCCCTGGAACGGTGGAGATGAGTTGATGGGTGTCGGTTTCTCCCGGGTGATGCTCCTTGCGGCCCTCCTCGGCCTCGGCATCGCCGTGCCCGCTGAGGCCGCGGCGGTGCCGGTCGGGATTCCGCTCTCAACTTCCACCGTTCCGCTGGGAGGCGAGGCGGTCCGTGCAGTCACCTGGGATACCGTCCAGGTCGCCGATTCGGCTCGGCTCCGGGTCCTGGAGCGCATCCGAGAGCGGAGCAGGCCTTCGGACAACGCCGTGGATCCCGATACCCTCGTCGAGGCGGATACTGCAGTTCAGGGATCCCCGAGAGTGGTCATGGAACCGGTGGCCCAGCGTGAGCGGAGGCCCACCACCCAGCTTCCAGAGGGCGCCGACTCCATCATGAGGGCTCTGGCGGATCTTCCCGGGTATTCGGTGGCGGCCTACCAGGGGCGACGAGCCGACTTCGAGGCCCGGGAGCGCCGATTGGTCCTCCAGGGGACCCCGGAGGCCCGGGCCCGCTTCTCGGGTCAGGGAAATCTGGTCGAGGCCGACTCCTCCATCACCTTCGACGACCGAACCGGACGGGTTCGAACCACCGGACCCACCCTCTTCACACCGGATCAGGGTGACCCCGTGGAGAGTCGGGCGCTCATCTACGACCTCCCCTCGCAGCGGGGGACGGCGTCTGAGGCGCGGACCACCTATACCGAAGGGGCCACGTGGTACGTCCAGGGAAATCTGGACTCGGTGGAGCAGGGCCGGCTCTTCGGAAGTCGGGCCCGGTTCACCTCGTGTGACCACGACCCGCCCCATTCGTACTTCGAAGCTTCCCAGATGAAGGTGGTGGCGGGGCAGGTCCTGGTGGCTCGCGGCGTCCGGATGTACGTGGAGGACGTCCCGGTGCTCTGGATGCCCTTCATCGCCCAGAACCTGGGCACGGGCCGGGCCTCGGGACTTCTCACGCCCTCCTTCTCGGTGAACGACGTGGTGCGGACCTCGTCGGGCTACAACCGGCGGCTTTCGAACCTGGGCTACTACTGGGCCATGACGAACTACTCCGACGCCACCCTGGCGATGGAGTGGTTTTCCAACAACTACGTGGCCCTCACGGGACGGATGCGCTACCGGTGGCGCTCCCAGTTCCTGGACGGCGACGTGAATGTGAGCCGTTACTGGAGGGACACGGGTCAGCAGGAACTCGGTCTCAACACCCGTCACAACTGGGAGATCTCGGAGCGGACCCGGGCGAACATCTCAGGGCGATACTTCACGAGCTCGGACTTCGTGAACGAGAACTCCTTCGATCCCCGGGAGCTGACCCAGACCATCGATTCGGAAGCCGGGTTCAGCCACCGGTTCGACTGGGGGAACCTCTCGGTGTCGGCCAACCGGCGGCAGCACCTCACGGGCGACCGGATCGACATGAACCTTCCGAACGCGAGCCTGAGCCTGAACACCATGACCCTCTTCGCCGCGCCCCCCCTCACGGCGAACTGGTACAACAACCTGAACCTGGGGGGAGGCCTCCGGTTCAACCGCGACGTCTTCCAGCGGGCCGCGCAGGCCGACACTGCCTTCACCATCTCACGAGCCGACGAACTCCGCACCCGGGCCCGGGCGAACGCCTCGGCAGGACTCGGGGACCTTTCTTTGAGCGCGGACGTGGACTTCCAGGAGAGCGTCTTCTCCGATGTCCCAACCTCAGTTCTTCCTGGAGGACGGGAGGCGGAGGAGGAGCTGGATGCCCTGCGACGCTTCGGCGGGTATACGACCGGAGACGGCCTTCCCCCGGAGCTGGATCCCTTCCTCCGCAGCGATGGCTCCGGGATGCCCATGGGCTACGTGGACCTCGGCGACTCCCAGATCAACTGGAGCACGAGCCTGAGCTACCGCCTCAACCTCATTGGGCAGACCACACTCAGCCCCAGGGTGTCCGTGTCGGGTGAGATGCGGCAGGTGGACTCCATTCCGGCGGCGGAGAGCTTCGTGGCCGGACCGCGACGCCTTTCGACGGGAGCCCGGCTCCAGACCGAGCTCTACGGGTTCTATCCAGGCTTCGCGGGCTTCGAGGCCCTGCGACACAAGGTGACGCCCTCGGTTACCTACGACTACTCGCCTCAGGTCCGGCCCGACGACCTCCAGCGCAGCGTCTTCGGGGCCCGGGTGGCCCGACCCAGGAAGGTGTTGACGGTGGGGTTCAACCAGACCTGGGAGGCCCGGGTCTCGGAGGAAGAAGATGCCGAGGAGCCCCCCCTTCCCGATGAGCCGCTCCTCGATGAAGAGGGGGAGCCCGTGGACGAGGCGGGGGTGCTGCCAGGCGACGAAGACGAACCGGAGACGCTGGAGGATCTGGACAGCCCAGGGGCGGAGCCGGAGGAGCGCTCCGATGGTCTGCGGCGGGCTCCCCGCTCCCAGGTGGTGAACCTTCTGGCTCTGAACACCAACGCCGTCACCTACGACCTGGTGGAGGCCGACTCCACGGGCCGCTTCATCGACGGCTTCACCACGACCCGGCTCAGCAACACGGTCCGCTCCGACTACCTCCGGGGACTGGATCTCTCGTTCGAGCACGATCTCTTCGAGGATCGTGGCGCAGTCGAGGGATCGAACGGGGGAGGGGGCCGGCGCTTTGCTCCCCACCTGAGCCGGGTGAATCTGGGCTTCCAGATCGACCATCGCTCGGGGCTCGTACGGGCGGTGACCCGTTTCCTGGGGGTCGAGGCGGACGACACCCCCGACGAGGAGCCGGAGGAGGAGCTGCCAGACGAGGAGCCGGAGCCGGGCCGGGAGCGGGATGGCTTCGAGCCCGACCGCATCGTACCCGGTGGCGATGGACGTCAGGACGCAGCCCGAGGTCAGGGGTGGAGCGCACGGATGAGCTACAGCCTCCGCCGTCCCCGTGGCGACGATGCCGTCGGGTTCCAGGGCCGAAACGAACAGCTCCAGTGGGATCTCTCCTTCTCGCCGAGCCAGAACTGGGATGCCCAGTGGCGTTCGGCCTACAACATTTCAGACGGCCGGTTCGCGGACCACGATGTGCGCCTGATCCGGGACCTCCACGAGTGGGAGGCCTCCTTCGGGTTCCGCCAGACGGTCCAGGGCAACTGGGCCTTCACCTTCGAAGTGGCACTCCGGGCGAATCGGGACCTGAGCTTCGACTACCGCCAGCGAGACGGCGGGGGCACGACGGTTCCAAGAGGGACCGGGGGCTTGTGAGCCAGAAGGCCGAATGGGGCTGCGTCCCTTCCCACGGATGCGTCCTCCCCGAGCGGGGGCGTTGTGTCCCCACTGGAGGACACCGGGGAGCGGGCGGGCTCGGAAAATTGGGGCCACTCCCCGGGATCGGAGGGAAGCATGGGGAGGCATGAGTCGTGCAAGTGACAGAGATGAGCGATGTGTGTCAGGTCCGCGTCGGGGCCCCGACTCCGGACCCCTCCTGATCGCCTCCGATGGAGAGTTGGGTCATGGCTGGTCCTGGAGCAGGTTCCGTGTTTCGTCGGGGAGGAGTCGTTCTCCTCGTACTCGGCGTCCTGGTAGGGTGTGACGCAGGTGACGTGCTCGTGCCCAACAGCGGCGTCGCCCCTCCCCGGGCCCTTGACGCCTTCTACTACGCCGGGGCGGTGACGCTCACGTGGGAACTGCACCCGCAATGGGACGGTGAGTCCTTTCGCGTATACGGGAAGCGGAGTTCGGATGCCGATTTCTTCCTGGTGGCCGACGTCACGAACTGCTCCGGGGGCTTCTGTTCGTATCGGGACATCAACATCTCGCCCGGCCAGACCTATGAGTACTACGTGGCGGCGTTCAACTCCCGGACGGGCGAGGAGGTCGCCTCGGACTTCGCCGTGGAGGTCTTCGTTCCCCAGCCCGTCCCCCCACCGGTTCCGGGAGACGTCGATGCCGTGGCGCTGGACAACGCCGTCTACATCGTCTGGAACGACCGGGCCCGCCAGGCCTCGGACTTCGAGTTCTACCGGATTTACATGGAGGGGGGCGACGGCTCCGTGATCCTCCTGGGCGAGACGGATTCCGAGGGATTCCTGGACCTGCTCGTCGAGAACGGGAACACCTACGGGTATTTCGTCACCTCCGTGGACGACCAGGGACACGAGAGCGAAGGAAGCGCTCTGGCGGAGGCCACCCCCCGGCCGGATTACCACGGAGAGTTTCTCTTCGCCTTCGAAGATGTCTCCGAATCCTCCGGGTTCATCTTCCAGGAGCAGGAGGCCTTGGATCCGGTGGTGTCGGGGACGGATCCGAACCGCCACTTCCGACTGGAGATCGATGAGGACGGATGGTGGCTCGTGCCCGGTCCCGGAGTGGAGGTTCATCAGGACGCCTACTTCACCACCCAGTTGCGTTGCGGTCCGGCAGCTGACGCAGGGTGCCTGGACCTCCGGGAGGCCCCCGGATCCAACTACGCCGCCCAGGACATCGCCCTCTTCCCCGAGTACAGCTATGTATTGCGTGTGCCGGCATCGGGAGGCGGATGGCGGTATGGGGTGATCCGTGTGAGTCATGTGGGCTTTGCCCAGGACGGGGCCATCGCCATCTTCGATTGGGCCTACCAGCTGCAGATTGGAAATCCGGCCCTGAGCCCTCGGCAGGAGTGGCCTTCTCCTCGGTCTCCGGGCGGCTGAATTCATCGGCCCTGATGCTGGATCTGAGACCCAGGGCTGGACCCGGACCCCTCCCGTGTTCTATCCTCCCCTGTCCTTCTCCGCCATCCCGGGCGGAGGGGGTGCGTGCATTGTCAACCGATCCTGGGTTCCAGGCAGGCCGGAATGAAGATCGAGAAGATCAAAGTGCAGGCTCGGAGGCACGAGCAAAAGGAGGAATGGGCCGATGCCCTTTCGCTCTACCTGAAGGCATTGGAACGCTCCGGGGAACAGGATGAGCCCGACATCGCCCTCCACAATCGGATCGGCGATCTCCAGGTCCGGATCGGCGATCTGGAGGGCGCGGTGGAGAGCTATGAACAGGCCATTGATCTCTATCTCGAGGCCGACCTCGCGAACAACGCGCTGGCAGTGTGCCGGAAGCTGGAACGAAGTGCTCCCGGACGAACGGCCATCCTCCTGCGGATGGGCCAGATTCGAGTCCGGCAGGGATTTCTCGTGGACGCGCGTCAGGACTTCCTCGACTACGCTGCCGCCCAGACGGCCCAGGGCGACGAAGAGGAGGCCCTGCGGGCTCTCGAGGAGTTCGCTCAACTCGTCCCCTCCGACGTGGAGATTCGTGTCTTCCTGGCCCAGCGCCTGGCTCAGGAGGAGCGACAGGATGAGGCCGAGCGACACCTGAGGGCCGCATACCGGCAACTCCAGCGTCAGGGAAACCAGGAGGGTGCCGCTGGCCTCCAGGAGGTCGCCGAAGGCGTCCTTCCGGGGGTCACCCTGGATTCCGCGGCGGATCAGCGCACTACGTCGGGGCCGACCGCGGAAACCGACCCGATCGAGGGAGGTCCGCCTGGCGTCGACGAGCCCGATGGGGAGGATCTCACGGGGTTCGAGGCCACCTCGTTCGCCGGATGGGAACTGGATGATCCGGCCATCGAGGAGAGTGACGCGGAAGAGGATCCGGTCGAAGGACCGGCGGACCTTCACCTGGAGGAACTGCCGAGCCTGGACGCACCCCTCGATCTGGAGGCCCCCCTGGGTCCGGACGAGGCGACGGATCCGGAACTGCAGGCTGAATCCGATCCCCTGGAGGGGACCGTATTCGACCTGGAGCTCGAGCCCGAGCCGGATGAGGAGTCCCTGGAGGATCCGGAGCCGGTGCAGGTCGAGGACTCCCTTCCCATGCTTGGAGACGAGGATTGGGAGGAAGGCGCCGAGGAGCTGGAAGGCGAGTTCGACGACGATTTCGATGACGCGTTCGAAGACCCCACGCCCCTTCCGACCCTGGACGATTCGCCGTCCGAGGACTCTGTGTCCCTCCCGGAAGTCGACCCCTTCGAGTTCGCTGATCCCTGGGGAGAGGTTGAGGAGCCGGCCGTCGAACCCGACGACACCCTCGCTCCGGTGTCCCCTCCGACCGACGAGGACATCCCCCTCAGGGACCGGCTGAACGAGCTGCGTGCGAAGGTCATGCGGGACCCGCAGGATGCAACGGGGTGGCGGGGATTGGCGACGGTGCTCCTGGAAGCCGAAATGGAGGACGAGGCTCGGGTGGCGCTGAAGAAGTCCCATCAGGCCTACGCCGAAGCCGGCGATCCGGAGCGGGCCATGCGGGTGGTGCGGGAACTCATCTTCCTGGATCCCGACGAGGTGGCACATCACCAACGGCTGGTGGAGTACGCCCACCGCACCGGAGACCGGGCCCTGATGGTCCCCGCTTTCCTCGAACTGGCCGACGTCCTGGAGCGCACGGGGGCCGCTCAGAAGGCCGAGGCCGTCCTCGGACAGGTGCTGGCCCTGGACCCCAGGAACCCTCGAGCCCAGAAGGGGCTGATCCGACTCACCCGAGGTGAAGAAGAGGTGCCCGCCCCCGAGGTGGAGGACGACAAGCCCCGGGGTGAATTCGTGGATCTGGGCGGGATGGTCTTGGATGAGGCCACTCCCTCCACCTACCGGTGGAAGGTGGCCGACGCCGACCCGTCGGGCGACGAGGATGCGGACTTTGCCCGGATGCTGGCGCAATTCAGGGAGCGGGTGGCACGGGACCTTCCCTCCGACGACGCGACTCCCCGCTACGACCTGGGCGCCGCCTTCAAGGAGATGGGCCTTCTGGACGAAGCGATCACCGAGTTCCAGAAGGCGATCCGGGCCCGGCCCGGGCACCTGGCCTCGTACGAGATGATGGGTCAGTGTTTCCTGGAAAAGGGCCAGCCCGAGATGGCCGTGCGGAGCCTCACTCGGGCCCTGGACGCGGACTACCAGGTGGAGGACGAGCTTCTGGGGATCTACTATTACCTGGCTCAGGCCCATGAGGCCGTAAGGAACCCCGAGTCTGCACGGGAGTTCTACGAACGCGTATTCTCTCTCGACATCAATTTCATGGATGTGACCGAGCGCCTTCGGGCCCTCAGGTGAACCGAGGGAGGCGCAGCCCCTCTCCCCCCCTCCCGCCTCTCCGACGACCGATGACCAACGTTGAGTCTCCCGCCGCCCCTCGGCCTTCGCATCTGGCCCGTATCCAGGGTCCCGTCCGACAGCGCCTCGACGGTGTCGTAGACGAGATCCGTCGGATCCTGCTCACCGATTTCGACATGCAGGATGAGGTGAACGACTACCTTCTGAAGATGAGGGGCAAGCTCTTCCGTCCGACCCTCCTCCTCCTCACCAATGAGGTCGGGGCGGGCTCCCATGAGGATGCTCTGCCCCTGGCTGCAGTGGTGGAGATGGTGCACCTGGCCACCCTGGTCCACGACGATGCCGTCGATCATTCGGTCCTTCGACGGGGAATGCCTACGGTCAACCACCTCTGGACCCATCAGGTGGCCATCATTACCGGCGATTACCTCTACGCCCGCTCCATCACGGAGCTGGCCCGCCTGGGTCACCTGGAGGCGATCTCAGCCCTTGCCCATGCCTCCAGCCAGATGAGTGTAGGGGAGCTTCGTCAGCTGACCTCCTATGACGCCCTCGACTTCTCGGAGGCGGATTACGAGCGGCTCATCTCCTGCAAGACGGCCTCCCTCATGGCCGCAGCCTGTGAGATCGGGGCGCTGGTCGGGGCATCGGAGTACCGGGACAGCTTCCGGCGGTTCGGGCACGCGCTGGGGATGGCCTTTCAGATCGCCGACGATCTGCTGGACTACACCGGTAGCGAGGAGGAGACGGGCAAGCCCACCGGGCATGACCTCCGAGAGCGGAAGGTGACCCTTCCCCTCGTGGAAACCCTGCGCCGGGTGGGGGGAGTGGAGCGGGCGCGAATTCGGGACTTCTTCACCCTTGTGGACCCCTCCGACACCGAGATCGAGGAGATCGTTCAGATCGTGCGGGGGACGGGAGGGCTGGACTACGCCCGGAACCGTGCCGAGTTTTTCGCCGCGGAGGCCACCGCGGCCCTGGACGAGGTAGGCGAGGACGGAGAGGCTGTAGAGGCCCTGAGGGCCTCCATTGCCTATGCCATCGAACGCAGCAGATAGATCGGGGCGCTGGTCCCGGGGGAGACATCTATTAACTTTCGTATGATGAATCGCGGAGAGAACGGTCGACCCGGGGGTCGACTGTCATGAACGGGCTCCGGAACGAACGGCAGAGAGCGGGCCGCCGGACCTTCTGGGTCCTGGTCATCGGCCTCTTCCTTGGAGGGCTGTTCACGCTTCTGAGTGAGCTGTTCCTGCCCGACAGCGCGGCCCGCGACTTCCTGACCACGTCGGTGGCGGCGTCGTTGGGACCGATCCATCTGGATCTGGTGGCGGTGGCCCTCACCCTCGGGCCCCTCACCCTGACCCTCAACGTACTCACCCTGGTGGGTGTGCTGATCGTGGCTCTCGTGGCCCGATCGCTGATCTGACCCTACGGTCTCAACGGAGGACTTGGCTCATGTTTGGTGGATTCGGGATGTGGGAGATCGTACTGGTCTTCATGGTGATCCTTCTCCTCTTCGGCGCGAAGCGGCTGCCGGAGATCGGTTCGTCACTGGGGAAGGGAATTCGCGAGTTCAAGGGCTCTCTCAGGGAGATCGAGACCGAACTCAAGGTGCCCGAGGAGAGCTCCTCCCGG
>SKKH01000171.1 GCA_007121555.1 Gemmatimonadota bacterium
CAGGTCTCGGGGTACACGGGCCTGTCGCTCGCGGACCTGGTCTCAGGGGTGGGGCGACGATCGGAAGCCGGCGCGACTCAGGATTCAGGTTCCGGGGGGAAAGCCCGCGACGGCTCCGGGGATTCCTCAGGCGGGTGAAGAGCCGGACCCACGACCACGAAGGCCACGGCGAGGACCGTGTTCAGAGGGGACGTGGGGCGGTGGGTCGGCGAGCCGGTGCGGGAGCGGAGATGAAAGGGGCGGGTCAGTGCTTCGGCTCAGCCCCTCGGTTCGGCCCCTCCTTTCCTGGCATGCTGCCGTCCTCGTTCAGTCCCCAGTCACGGCGGACACGGCCGATCAGGCGCTCGAACCGTGCATCCGCCCGCAGCGCGGCAAGGAGCCGTGGGAAGTGATGGTGCAGGGGGATCGTGGGCCAGTAGGGCCACCGGTCCACGGCGTCGAAGTGCTCGAAGGCGGGGTCCATCTCGCCCAGGGCGGCCCGCACGATTCCAGCGGACGCGTGGTCGATCCCACCCTCGGCCCCCTCGAACTCCCCCACGATCTCCAGCGTGCGCGATTCGTCCCCGGCTTCCAGGCGCACCAGGGCGAGGGTGCACCTCGGACCCGAGCCTGCCCACGGCACCGCGAGGTCCTCGAGCAGCTCACCGGCCTCGCTCCACCGCCCGAGCCGCTGCAAGGCAAGCGCCTCATAAAAGGTCGCGGTGGTCTCGTCCGGCTGGAGCGAGCGGGCGCGGCGTGCCTCGAACAGTGCCTCGTCGGGACGGCCGGTCATGAGCAGGGAGATCGCCAGGTTCCCCACCGTCTCGGGGGCCAGGGGGTTCAGCGGGACCGCCTTCTGCGACGCGGCCAGCGCCTCGTCGGCCCGGCCGAGGTTCTGGTAGGTCCAGCTCATCCAGTTGAGTGCGTCGGCGGCACTGGGCTGCAGCCGTACGGCCTGCACGTACTCGCGGATCGCCGCGGGCCCCTCGCGCCGGGCCTCGTGGATCAATCCGAGGGAGGTGTGCGCGGGCCCCGATCCGGGGTCGAGCTCCACCGCCCGCCGGGCGGCGGCCTCGGCAGGTTGAAGCACCTCCTCATCGGCGTACCCGTATTCGTAGAGCAGGGCCAGGGCATGGCAGAGCCCGGTCCATCCGAGCGCGTATCCGGGGTCCCGATCCAGCGCCTTGCGGAAGAGCGCCTCGGCTTGCCGCATTCCGTTCTCGGTTCGTTCGTCGAGACGTGCCCGGCCCTGAGCGCGCAGGCGATAGGCTTCGAGGTCGTCGGTGTCGGGCCATCCGCTCTCTTCCCCTCGCACCTCGGGGTCGAGCGCGACCTCGAGACTGTCCGCGATCCGCCGCGCCAGCTCGCCCTGGATCCTGAAGAGGTCGTGGATCGTCAGTTGCCGATCGAAGCTCTCGGCCCACCGGTGCGTGTCCTCGGCGACGTCGACCAGGTGGACGTTCACCCGCACGCGCTCGCCGGCCTTACGCACCCTTCCCTCAACGACCGTCCCGCATCCGAGCTCCCGGCCCAGTTCACCGATCGATCGCTCCCTGTGCCACAATCGGTCGACCGAGCCCATCGAGATCACCCGGATCTCACGGCTCCTCGAGAGGCGGGTCAGCAGGTCGTCGCGGAGCCCGAGGGCGAAGTGGGCGGCCTCGGGGTCGTCGCCGATCGTGGCCAGGGGCAAGATGGCCACTGCGTGCGGATCGAGCTCCACATCTTCGTCGCGCGAGGCGGTGCGCGCCTTCCGAACGCGGCGCACCAGTGCCTCAATCTCGTCGGGTGGGGGGGCTCCGAATTCCCGTTCGAGCAGCTCGATGTGACGCCCCGCGAGTTCGAGGGCGCCCGCGGTGTTGCCGATCTCGCAGAGGGCCTCCATGAAACCTGCGACGAGACGCGAGTCGAACGGGGCTTCGGAGTGACACGCTCGCCACCACCGGACCGCGCTTTCGGCATCCCCACGCTCCATGCTGCGGGCTGCGAGGGTCTCGAGGGCACTCCGATAGTCGAGGGCGAGTCGCTGCCGTTCGGCCTCCATCCAGCGGTCGAACTCGATGGCCCCCTCCAGAAAGAAACCTTCGAGGAACGGGCCCCTGTAGATGGAGACGGCCTCCTCCGGGCGCTCGGCGCGGAGGGCCTCGAGGAACGCCGCCACGTCACTCGTCGCCCGGTTCTCGTCGAGTTCCAGTCGGCCTGAGGTGGAGCGGATGGTCTCGGCCCCGATCCGTCCCCGCACGCGGTGCAAGTGGGTGGAAAGGCGATTTCGGGCGGTGGATTCGGAGACCTCGGGCCAGAGGTATCCGACGAGGCGCCCGCGGCCTATCCCTCCCGCGCCCTCCAAAGCCAGAAGCGCCAGCAGTGCCAGGGAGTGCCGGTGGGTGGCCGGGCCGGTGATCGGCCCGCTTGCGTCTTTGATTACCGCGGTTCCGAGGAGCTCCAGCTCGACCATTCCAATGCCCGGTTGATGAATTGTTGACGGTGGAGCCAGACGGGGTTGAGCGGGGGTCGTCAGAATGGATGCGTAAGATCGCCAAACACTCCCAATTCGGACCGGAGGTTCACGATGAAGTACCTGAACTCCACCCTGGTCGCAGTGCTGCTCGTGGTCTTCGGGGCGCTGGCTGCCTGCGACGGCACACCGAACACCGCGCCCGACGCACCCGCCCTCTCGACCCATGATGCGGCTCCCATGGCCGCGCTGGCAACCGATCTGGACGCGGGGATCGTCCGTATCGGAGCCCACGCAGGGCACCCCGAGGGCGGCCCCGGCTGGAAGTTTCAACTCCCCGATGAGGTGACCGCGCAGGACCGCCAGATCCCCTCGGGCTGGACGACCTTCATTCTCGACAACAAGTCCGGCGCGGAGCACTTCATTCTCCTGCTGCGGGTGCCCGACGAGCTCTCGAGGATCACGATGGAGGAGTGGCGGGACCAGGTGACCGTGCCCTTCCAGGAGATCATGGACTTCATCATCGACCCCTCGAAGGTGCCTGACTCGGAGCTGGCCGAGTGGTACGGCCAGGTCGAGTCGAGCGGGGGCCCTGGATTCACCGGGGCCTGGACCAGCTCGGAGGCCACCGTGCACCTGGAGCCCGGCACATACTTCCTGGATTGTTACGTGAAGGATGAGGACGGGCAGTTCCACTCCTATCTCGGAATGCTCGAGCGGATCGAGGTAACCGAGGAGGCGAACGATGCCTCGCAACCGGAGCCCACGATGCGGGTGTCGGTCTCGTCGACCGACGGGATTCAGTTCGATCGCCCGGTGACCGCAGGCCAGCACATGGTCGAGGTGGTATTCGAAGATCAGGCCTTCTATGATCACCTTCTGGGACACGACCTCCATCTGGTCAGGATGGGCCCCGAAGACAATGTGGCCGAGTTGGGAGGGTGGATGAACTGGATGGCCCCGGATGGCCTCGTTGCTCCCGCACCGGCATCATTCATCGGGGGGGTCCAGACGATCCTCACCCCCGAGGGGCTCGCCGGCTCGGCTCCGGCCATCGGGTACCTGAGCGCGCATCTCGAACCCGGCCGCTACGCGTGGGTCTCCGAGGTACCGGATCCGCATACGCAGAACATGCTCAAGGTCTTCAATGTGCCGAGGGGCGGGCGGTAGGGGGCGTTGGAGCGCCCCATCGGCCACCCGATCAGACTGCTAGAGCCCCGACCCAGGAGAACGCATGACGCACGCTGGTTTCGCCCTTTCGCCTACCGCCCTCGATCCCCTTCGGAACCAGATGCGAGGCCCGCTTCTCGAGCCGGGCGCCCCGAGTTGGGATCGCACCCGCACGATCTGGAACGCGGCTTACGAGAGAGAGCCCGTTGCGATCGCGCGCTGCCTGGGAGCCGCCGACGTGCGGGCCGCGGTGCGCTTCGTGGCTGAAGGGGGGCACCGCTTTGCGGTGCGGAGCGGAGGACATGACTTTGCCGGAAACTCCCTTCCCGACGGTGGGTTGATGATCGACCTGTCCCTCATGAAGGGGATCCGGGTGGACCCCCTGGGGCGTCGAGCGCGAGTTCAACCGGGTGTGGTGTGGGGCGAGTTTGATCATGAGGCGCAGGCCTTCGGGCTCGCCACTACCGGAGGCACCGTCTCGAGCGTGGGGGTGGCGGGCTACAGCCTCGGTGGGGGTACCGGGCATCTGGCCCGGAGTCGGGGGCTCTCGGTCGACAATGTGATGAGTCTCGACGTGGTGACGGCCGAGGGCGATCTGGTCCGGGCGAACGAAGCCGAACACCCTGAGCTCTTCTGGGCCTTACGCGGTGGGGGAGGGAATTTCGGAATCGTCACCTCGCTCGAGTACCGGATGCACCGAGTTGGACCGGATATTCTGGCGGGCCAGGTCGTGCATCCATTCGAGGGCGCGCGGGAGGGCCTGGCGTTCTATCAGGAGTTGATGGCCGGGGCTCCCGACGAGCTGGCCTGCTACCCCTTTCTGATGAAGGCTCCGCCGGTGGAGCCCTTCCCCGAGGCGCATCACGGACGGACGATCCTGATCTTCGTGGTTGCCTGGGTGGGCGACCTCGACCGGGGCCGCGAGGTGGTGGAGCCGATCCTCGACTTCGGGACGCCGCTTTTCGGCGGTGTCGATCCGATGCCCTACGCGGCCGCCCAGACGATGTTCGATGCGGGAATGCCGAAGGGGACCCGGCGTCACTCGAAGGCCCAGTTCTTCGGGGAGATCGACGCCGCGACGATCGACACCCTGCTGGGATGGTCGGAAGCGCTCGAGGGCGAGGCCACCGCCGCCTATTTTGAACCGCAGGGAGGTGCGATCAACCGTGTCGATCCCCAGGCCACCGCGTATCCGCACCGCGACAAGGCGTACTCCTTCCACCTGGTGGCCGACTGGACCGATCCCACTCGTGACGAGGCGATGCGCGAGTGGGCGCGCGAGTTTCACAATGCGATGGCGCGCCATGCAATGGGCGGCGTGTACATGAACCTGATGAGCCATGACGAGGCCGACCGAATCTCCGACGCGTATGGAGCGAACCTGACGCGGCTGGCGCGCATCAAGGCGAAGTGGGACCCCGGAAACCTCTTCTGCCGGAATCACAACATCGAGCCGGGATGAAGACCGCATCTACAGCGAAGTTCAGCCTACAAGATGGCCTTCCTCCGCACCTATCAGCAGTCCATGAAAGCGCCGAAAGGGATGGGTGGGGCAGGCTACTCCACTGTGACGGATTGTGACGAGATCGGCTCTCAAGACGAGGCCTTCCGGCTGCCTTCGAGTCTCAAAACGAGAAGCCCGGCAAGGCGAAATGCCTTGCCGGGCCTTGTCTTCATTGGTCTTCCGGGGTTTTGCCGTTCTCAGACTGAGAACTCTGAAGAGTCGGGACGGCCGGATTCGAACCGGCGACCCCTGCAACCCCATTGCAGTGCGCTACCGGACTGCGCCACGTCCCGAGGCTGAACAAGCTAACGGCGATGCCGGGCCTGCTCAAGATGCCAGCTCAACCTCCGGTGACGCGGATTCTTTTCACTGCCAGGCGATACCCGATTCCTCGAACCGTGGTGAGGATGGCGGGCTGCCCGGGGTCGCGCTCCAGCTTCTGGCGGAGACGGTGCACCGTAGCGTCCAGCACAGCTTCGTTGTTCTGGCCGGCTCCCCAGATGTCGGTGAGGAGTTGTTCTCGTCGCACAACCTGGCCGTTGGCCGCAAGAAGGCGATCCAGGAGTTCGAACTCCCGACGGGTCAGGGTCACTGGCTCCTCACCGTCCATCAGAGTTCGAGAGAATCGGTCCACGACAAGACGATGCTGCCCGTTCGACCTGGGACGTCCGTCCGCAGAATTCGACCGATCGCCTCTGAGTCTGAGGATCCGCGCGCGAAGCAGGACCGATGAGACGGAGTGGGGGGGTGGGATCACATCGTCCGCTCCGTGCGCCAGCGCTTCCAGGGCGGGTCCGGCCTCGCTGCTGGGAGTGAGGTAGAGGATGAATCCGTCCGAATGAAGGGCGTTCAGATCGTGGAGAAGCACGAGGGGATCACCCTCCAGCTCCTGTCCGACGAGGATGACGCTGGGGCGGTGCGATTGCACCAGGCTCAAGCCTTCTTCCTCGTTCTCGGCCGCCACCGTGCGAAGGCCCTCCGCCTCGAACCCTGCGATGAACGGAGGCGCCAGCCTCTCCAGACCTACTAGAAGCATGTCAGCTCTGTTCAGGGGCGCGGTCTCGCTTCCCCGATCCACGAAGCTGGGTCTCGACTTCACGTTTTCCGACGTCCCGGTCGCCAAGGTCATTCGTGTCTCCTCGTGTAAGAAAGTCGCCGGCGGCTGGTTGCACCGGGACAGTGTCTCTGATGAAGTCCGTTCAGCGAGAGGGCAGGACCCAGGAGGGCAAGGTGGCTCTGCAGCCAACACTCGCTGTGGGGCCTGAATCTGGCATGAGTCGGTCTGGGTTTCATGAAGTAGGACGACGGAACCCTCGAAAATGTTGCGTCGACCTCGTCTCGCCGGGACTGAGAAGGCTTTTCAAGAGTTGGGTATCAATTCATAAGCCACTGATATATAACGCTTTACGTGGACCACAGGGGGTGGCGCACCTTTCTGGCTTCCATTGGCGGAGGGCGGAATCGTCGCCTGAGGAGAGGGCGCAGGGGGAGGGTTGACACCCCCCGGGCCCCAGGGTATAATGGGTGTCCTTGCTGCGGGGTGGAGCAGTCTGGTAGCTCGTCGGGCTCATAACCCGAAGGTCGCGGGTTCGAATCCCGCCCCCGCTATTCGTTCGAAACTGGAAGGTGAGCGCCGCCTAAGGCGGCGTTTGCACATTATAGGAAAGGCTGGGAAGCGGAACGCGCCCCGCGAGAAGGCGCCCAACGCCCAGGGAGTCGGTGCCCATGAGAATTCAAAGGTTGTCCGATCGATTCCGGAAGGGTGCGGCCTTTCCGAGCCATCGGGCGCCGACCTGGCTTGAGGCGGACACCTGGTCTAGCCTGCCAGCCCGGGCGGGTGGGGGACTCCGGTAGAGATCGACGAACGGTCTCCGGACTCGACTCCCGCCCGCGCCCTCGAAGATCAGGGACGGGCGGTTTTTCGTTGGCCAGGTAGCTCAGTTGGTAGAGCACACGACTGAAAATCGTGGTGTCGGCGGTTCGATTCCGCCCCTGGCCACTGGAATGAGCGGGGTCCGAACGCCGCGGCGCTGGACCTCGGCCGATAGGTCCGTAGCTCAACTGGTAGAGCACCGGTCTCCAAAACCGGCGGTTGGGGGTTCGAGTCCCTCCGGGCCTGTAGGAAGTCGGGTGCCAGCGGGCGGACGGAAGAGGCCCGAATCTCCACATGTGGTGGAGCTGAAAGCCCCCATCGTCTAACGGCTAGGACTCCACTCTTTCAAGGTGGCGGTCGGGGTTCGATTCCCCGTGGGGGCATAAGCGGTTGAATTGGGAAGGTGGTTGGTCGAGAAGGGGCTGTAGCTCAGTTGGTTAGAGTGCCGGTCTGTCACACCGGAGGTCGCGGGTTCGAGTCCCGTCAGCCCCGCTTGGTTTTTTGAAAGTTAGGGTTTTCTGGTTGGAATTGGGGCCGTAGCTCAGTTGGGAGAGCGCCTGAATGGCATTCAGGAGGTCAGGGGTTCGATTCCCCTCGGCTCCACTCCGGCAGCCCCATGGGGCTCGGGTGGCGGAACTGGTAGACGCGCAGGATTCAGGATCCTGTGGGGGAAACCCTGTGAGGGTTCGAATCCCTCCCCGAGCATTTCATGGTCGCCGGCGAATCCAGGACGGATTCGAAGCCGAGGTGTCTTGTAGGGCATCGAAGCGAATTGCCCACGTGCTGGAATTGGTAGACAGGCTGGTTTGAGGGACCAGTGCCGGAAACGGCGTACAGGTTCGAGTCCTGTCGTGGGCATTCCTCCGCTCCTCCGGGAGCAGGGCGCCCGTAGCTCAATTGGATAGAGCGCTTGACTACGGATCAAGAGGCTGGGGGTTCGAGTCCTCCCGGGCGCACCTCATCAGGGACCTCACGGAATCGCAGGATGGCTCGATTATTCGAGAGGGCGCGTAGCTCAGTTGGTTAGAGCGCTACGTTGACATCGTAGAGGTCAGAGGTTCGAATCCTCTCGCGCCCACTGTAATGGGGACCATGAGATGCGAAGTCGCTTCCGGTACGGGTGCGATGAGCCAGCTCGACCGCATACGCGTTTCGAGAGGCGTCTCCGTTCCCCTGTTCCTGCGGGGCCGTAGCTCAGTTGGGAGAGCGCTAGAATCGCACTCTAGAGGTCAGGGGTTCGACTCCCCTCGGCTCCACTGCGCCGCCACCATAGCTCAGTTGGTAGAGCACGTCACTCGTAATGACGGGGTCGTCGGTTCGATTCCGACTGGTGGCTCTGGCCTGCGGCCATCCCATCGGCCTGAGGTTTGACCCGCGGCCTGGACAGGGTGAAATTGAACATGATCACTGCCCCTTGGTGTAATTGGCAACACGCCTGACTCTGGATCAGGAGAGTCCTGGTTCGAACCCAGGAGGGGCAACTCTGGAGGGGTGGCCGAGTGGCTTAAGGCGGCGCCCTGCTAAGGCGTTGGGCCGAAAGGCCCGCGTGGGTTCGAATCCCACCCCCTCCGTACAACTCAAGGACGGGTGGCCGAGTGGCTTAAGGCGCACGATTGGAAATCGTGTGGGTTTACGCCCGCGTGGGTTCGAATCCCACCCCGTCCGCTTTCTTACGAACCCTCGGGGCGTGGCTCAGTCCGGTAGAGCGCTGCGTTCGGGTCGCAGAGGTCCCCGGTTCGAATCCGGGCGCCCCGACTGTAGGAGGCCGCCCGGCTCGCTGCACTGGATGAGAACCGGAGGTTCGAGCCGGAGAGAGCGACCGAAGGGAGCGAACGGAGACCACCGAGCCACGGGCGAGGTAATCCGGGCGCCCCGACTGTAGGAGGCCGCCCGGCTCCGATGAAGGGCGATCGTTCTTCCGACCAGGAGACCAGCTTTCTGGAGGCGTAGTCCTAATTGGTAAGGCACCGCACTCGAAATGCGGCGGGCTTCATCGCCCTTGGGGGTTCGAGTCCCTCCGCCTCCGCTATGTACCCCAACGCTTTCCGCCCCCTCGGGCCCTTTGGGCTCAGGGGGCTTTTTTCGTTTGTCGAGGCTTCCAACTCGGCGAGCCAAGGCGCAGAGCAGGCTGAACACGGACCTTGGAGGGAGGAGAAGGGTTGTTGCGGTTTTCGCGTTCCGGATGATGGGCCCCGGACGGGTCGAACCCGACATCCCAGATCCTTCACACGCCTCACCGGAGATCCCTTTGTCCGGGCCACGTCCCCCTCTTTTCCTCCTCAGCTTCCTCTTCATCGACGCTTTCCTGGCATTCCCCCTTGTCGCCCAGGATGTTCGGCTCATCGGTGAGCTCCGTCCCCGTCACGAGCAGCGCACCTCTGAGGTCCCCTCGCCGTCGGCCGCCGATGTGATGATGCGGGTCCGCCTGGGCGCGGCGTCGGGGCTTTCGGAGTCCCTGGCCCTGCGGGTGATGGTCCAGGACGTGATCTCCTTTGGGGGCGCGGGAACCGACTCCGGATGGGATCCGGCCCCGGACCTCTTCGTGGGCTTCCTGGAGTTGTCCGACCTGCTGGGATCCGGAACGGCGGTCCGGGCGGGTCGGCAGGAGATCTCCCTCGGAAACGAGCGGCTGGTCAGCCGGAACAACTGGGGACATCGGGGCCAGCGCTTCGACGCGGTACGTCTACTCTGGGGCGGGGAGGCCGTCTCAGCGGACCTCTTCTCGGCCAGGGTGGCGGGGGGCGATGCAGGCCGCTGGCTCCATGGAGCCCACGCGGCCCTTCCCATACCGGGAGGTGAGTCCCTCCATCTCTACGCTCTCCACGATCGGGAGGGCGGAGGGGCCGGGAGATTCCACTATACCGGAGGGGGCCACGCCCGGGTGGCGGCGGGCGGAGTCGATTGGATCCTGGAGGGATATCTCCAGCGGGGAGAGCGCCACGGCGTTTCCGTTTCGGCCTACCAGTTCGCCTCGGGTGTGGCCGGCACGTTCGACCGGGTTCGAACCCAGCTCCTCTACGAGAACTACTCAGGAGACGACGCGCGTGATGACCGCCTCGGGTCCTTCGATCGCCTCCGGGGATCCAACCACGGGTTTCACGGCTACGCCGACCTCTTCACCTCGCTTCCCCAGAACGCCGGCGATCGCGGGTTCGGGGACCTGAACCTGAGCGCCACCACGGACCTGGGCTTCGGGACGGAGCTTCAGGTGAAGGGGCACCGGTTCCGGGTCGTGGAGCGGGGAGATCTCCCCTCGGCCCGGTTCGGAGAGGAGTTGGATCTGGTCCTGACCTACCGCCCCCGCGGCGGGGTGAACGTGGAGGCCGGCCTGAGCCGGGTGTGGACCGGTCCCGCCCTCGAGGAGCTCCGGGGTCTGGAGCGGAACCGGACCTTCGGCTACGGCATGGTCGGGGTGGTGTTTTGACACGGCGGTGTCTCCGTGGGGCTTCCACCCGCTGCCGTCAGGAGGCGGCCAGCAACCGACCCACGGCCTCGCTCAACGACTCGACCGAAAAGGGCTTTCGCAGAAGAGCCCGGCCATCTTCCAGGGTCTTGAGGTTCTGGTCGCCCTCGAGGGCGTAGCCCGACAGGAAGAGCACGGTGAGCTCGGGGTGAGACGACTGCAGGCGGTCCGCCAGCTCCCTGCCCGCCATCCCCGGGAGGCTCAGGGCGGCCACGAGCAGCTCCGGTGTCTCCTCGGAAGCCTTCACGGCGGCCAGGGCCGCCTCGGCGGTGGTGGTGGAGATGACCCTGCAACCCAGGCCCTCCAGGACGCGACCGGTGGACTGACGCACCGCGTCGTCGCCGTCCACCACCAGAACCCTCCGGTTTCCGGGCAGCGCACCCTCGACGAGGGGCGTGGCCTCCGAGGGAGCCTGGCCTGCCCTGGGCAGGAGGATCCGAAAGGTCGTTCCGGCGCCCGGGGCTGAGTCGACGGTGATGAAGCCCCCACTCTGGCGGACGATTCCGTAGGCCATCGAGAGCCCGAGCCCTGTACCTTCAGGCGGAGGCTTTGTCGTGAAGAACGGTTCGAAGATCCGGGCGCGAGTGATCTCGTCCATCCCGATTCCCGTGTCCTGGACGGTCAGTACTGCGTAGTCCCCGGGGGCCACCGAAGGGGCTTCCCGAGCCTTCTTGGGGGACACAGAGACGTTGTCCGTGGCGAGCAGGAGGGTGCCGCCCCCGGGCATGGCGTCCTGGGCATTCACCGCGAGGTTGATGATCACCTGCTCGAGCTGGACCGCGTCCACTCGCACCGGCCAACTCTCGGGGTCGATCCTGGTCCGGACTTCGATGTGGTCCTCGAGAACTCGCTCAAGCAGGGCTACGCTGTGCTCGGCCACCGCGGCAAGGGAGCAGACCTCGACACGAAGGGTCTGTTGCCGGCTGAAGGCCAGGAGGTATCGGGTGAGGAGTGCTGCCCGGCGAGCGGCTTGCTGGATGGTCTCGAGGTCGACTCTGGCCTCCGGGTCGTCCCGAAGCTGGTCCATGAGGAGCTCCGAACCACCGAGGATGGCACTGAGGGCGTTGTTGAAATCGTGGGCGATTCCGCCCGCCAGCCGACCTACGACCTCCATCTTCTGGGCCTGCTGCAGCTCCTGCTGGAGTTGGACCCGCTCCGTCACCTCGCTGATGGTAGCGATCCGTACGGGTCGTCCGTCCACCACGGTGTCCCGGGACCAGACGTCTGCTGCGAACACGGATCCGTCCTTCCGGCAGTGACGAACCGCAACGGTCTTCCAGAAGCCGTGGGGGATTTCGGACATGATCCGCTCAGCCTCGGCCCGGCCCTCCGGAGGCCGCACCTCCAACACCGGGAGGCCGACGAACTCTTCCCGCTCGTAGCCGTACTGCTTCAGGGCGGCGTCGTTGACGGCCAGGACAAGCCAGGAAACCGGATCGATGATCAGGACCGGGAGGGCTACTCCATCGTAGACCTGCCGGTAGTCCTCGATGAGGAAGGGGTCCGACGAAGGCACCTGCGTCTTCGGGTCCCGACCCACCCCTCCGGCATGCCCAGCGCCATCAGTCTCCGCTGAAGGGTGCGATCCCTTCTCCTCCTCGATGGACCTTCTCCAGCCTTCGGGCATAAAGACCTGTTCGATGGTGCGTGAAGTGAGTAGATCTGGAAGTGAGCGGATCGCATTGTAACAAGGTGCCTTCGGTCGGCTCGCGCACCCGCGCTTCCCGTCCCCGTTGTGCGG
>SKKH01000229.1 GCA_007121555.1 Gemmatimonadota bacterium
GCTGGAGGAAGACCCTGGCGATCGGGAGCTGATCCGGTCCGCCGTTCTCCTGGCCAGGGACCATGCCAAGATGATGCGGAACGCCCTCCCGTGGCTCGATCCGTCGGGCCGGGCGAGAGACTGAGGACGAGCACCCGCACCACATGGACGACGTGGTCCGGAAGTGGACCGACTTCAGGTACCTTCGTCCCGACGACGGAGAGGAGCTGCGTGTCGAGGTGGGGTGCCGGTATGACGGGCTCCTGGCCACCTGCTGCCTGGAGGTTTCCGCCCTGGATCGGGTCATCTTCAACCTGGCGAACAACGCCCTCCGTGCCTCTGCGGCTCCCCGCGTTCGCCTGGAGATCGATCCCGTCGAACCGGATGCAGTCCGATGGCTCGTCGTGAATGCCATCGACGACGAGAACCAGGCCTGGCTCTCGGACAAACTGGGCGACGAGCCACAGGGGTTGTTCGAAGAGGGACTCAGCCGAGGAAGTCACGGGTTGGGGTTGGCCAACTGCGCCGACTTCGTGGCGGCCGCGTTCGGTTTGAATGATCCTGGACTGGCTGTCGAGGAGGGGTATGTCGGGGTCTGGTTCGGGAACGGGCTCTTCGCCGCCTGGGCGCACTGGCCCGCGCTGGAGCGGCTCGGCGAAGAGCCCTGATGCTTCCCGGGTTCAGCGGCGCCCGAACACGATGTGGGCCTCCGAGCCCACCTCGATCCCGTTTTCCTCGAACCAGCCTTCCCGGACCTCCAGGGCGAACATGGCCGGAGCCCTGGATTCAGTGAACTCTTCGTCCTCGGGCTCCATCTGCTGGATGTCCACGACCCGCTGCTCCATGTCGAGGAAGGCGATGTCCAGCGGGATGTAGGTGTTGCGCATCCAGAACTGTCTCGTCCCCATGTCGTCGAAGACGAAGATCATTCCCGTTCCGTCGGGGATATCGGTCCGGTGCATGAGTCCCCGCTCCCGGGCTTCGGGAGTGGCGGCTACCTCGGCCAGGACGGTGTCGGAGTCGAAGATCACCCAGGCGGAGCCCCTCGGGGGGAGGGGACGGGCCTCATCGGCTTCGGCGGCCGAGAAGGTGGCGTCGTTGTCGCCTCCGCAGCCCGCCACGGGCAGAAGGAACGGGAGAAGGATCAGAAGCGGTGCGAGCCTGGTGATTCGAAGCATGCGATTCCAGTTGAATGGCGGCGAAGCGATGAACGGAGGCGCGGGTCGCGCCACCCGAGGGCTTGTGCTAAGTTAAGCAGCCTTTGCCGGAAAGGGGCAACCGCCCCCCCCCTGTCTCCGGGTTGGAATCCGGGTCCGCAGGGCCGACGATTCGGTTGACACCAAGATGCGAAAGTGAGATGCTGGATCCTGATCTGTTGGACATTCTGGTCTGTCCAGAGACGAAGGAAGCGGTTCACCTCGCCGACTCCGAAGTGCTGGAGCGGTTGAACGCTTCCATCGCCGACGGCGAGGTCCGCAACCGAGGTGGAGAAGAGGTTCAACAGCCCCTGGAGGAAGGTCTCCTGCGGGCCGACGGTCAGCTTCTCTTCCCCGTGCGCGACGGCATCCCCGTCATGCTCCTGGACGAAGCCATTCCTCTGGACACCTGACCTGGACCTACGGTTCCCTGGTTCACGCGAGCCCGGGTACAGCTCACGACCGTGCCCCCGCCCCACCCCCCAAGATTCGAATCGGGATATGTGCGGCCGGAGGTCCACGGCGCTAGCGGAGATCGGGTAGGAAAATGCGCCTGATGCAAAACCCTGCACCACATAGATCGCCGTCCGACGACGGAGGAGCCTCGACCTCGACCGGTCTCGGGGCACGACTTCTGGTCGGCCTGCTTCTTCCCATCCTCATGGTGGGATGCGCCGACGAGTATCCCCAGTCGTCCATCAATCCCCATACCGACTTCGCCGAGGTCATCCACTCGCTCTACGTGAGCATCTTCTGGTGGACGATGCTCATCATGGCGGTGGTGTGGATTCTCCTGGCGTGGGTCCTGGTCAAGTACCGGCGGAAATCGGAGGACGAGCAGCCGCGGCAGATCCGCGGCCACCTGGGAATGGAGATCGCCTGGACGGTGGGGCCGGCCCTCATCGTCATCGCCATCGCCATCCCCACCATCCAGGCCGTTTTCGCCACACAGCGCCCCGTCTCCGACGACGCCATGGTGGTGGAGGTGACCGGCCACCAGTTCTGGTGGGAGTTCCACTACCCGGAGCAGGGGATCACCACGGCCAACGAGCTCTGGCTTCCGGTGGATCGGCCGGTGAACCTCCGTCTGGCGTCCAACGACGTGATCCACTCCTTCTGGGTCCCGAAGCTGGGGGGAAAGCGGGACCTGAACCCGGTTCCCGCCGTGCGGGAGGGACAGGACCCGAAATACAACTGGCTCTACTTCACCCCGCAGCAGACGGGGGTCTACATGGGCCAGTGCGCCGAGTTCTGCGGCCAGTCCCACGCCCTGATGGCCATGCGGGTGATCGTCGAGTCCGACGAGGGATTCGATGATTGGGTGGACCGATGGTTTGCGTCCGAAGGCGCCGCGGCTCCGGAGGTTCAGGAGGAGGCGGAGGACGAGGCCGAGCTCCAGATGGCCGGCGTCGTGCAGGAGGAAGAGGGGACCGGGGTCCAGGTCGCGGAGGACGAGGATCCCCTGGTGGCCATGGGCCGCGACGCGTTCCTGAACGCCACCTGCATCGCCTGCCACGCGGTGGAAGGGACCTCGGCTCAGGGCATCATCGCCCCGAATCTGACCCTTTTCGGCGCCCGCAAGACCCTGGGCGCGGGCATCATGGAGAACAACCAGGAGAACCTGGTCCGATGGATCATCGATCCTCAGGGAATCAAGGCCGCGGCCGCTATGCCCGGCACGGATTACGCGGGCGGGAACTGGCCTGCCACGGGTCTCTCCGACGAGGAGGTCGGGGCCATCGCCGCCTACCTCCTCAGCCTGAAGTGATCATTCCGGCCTCACCTCGGACGCGAGGACAGCGATAGATGTCGTCGGTTGGCACCGTAGTACCCGATACGCACGAGACCTCCCACGAGGAGGACACCGGGCTGTGGAGCTGGATCACCACGGTCGACCACAAGCGGATCGCGATCATGTACTTCGTGACCGCGACGGTCTTCTTCTTCATCGCGGGCCTGAAGGCGCTGGCGATCCGGGTTCAGCTCATGTTCCCAGAACAGAGCTTGATCACGCCCGAGGTCTACAACCAGTTCTTCACCATGCATGGCACCACCATGATCTTCCTGGTGGCCATGCCCATGGCGGTGGCGTTCTTCAACTACGTGGTTCCCCTGCAGATCGGGGCCCGGGACGTGGCATTTCCACGCTTGAACGCC
>SKKH01000164.1 GCA_007121555.1 Gemmatimonadota bacterium
CGGAAGTGCGCCTTCTGCGCCACGCGTCTGGCCCGAGGGGAGAGTCGGTCCCGCCCTCCCGACGAGGTGATCCGGGAGGCCCTTACCCTGGCCCGGGTTCATCCCGAGCTGGTCCTCACGGGGATCCACATCGGCCACTACGGAATGGATCTGGATTCCGACCTCACCCTGGGCCGGCTCCTGGCCCGCCTGCTGGACGCGGTGCCCGACGTGCGGTTCCGCTTGGGAAGCGTGGAGGCCACCGAGGTCGACGACCTCCTCCTGGAGCTTCTGGTCACCTCAGGGGGACGAGTGACTCCCCACCTCCACATGCCCCTTCAGAGCGGCGCCGATCCGGTGCTCCGGCGGATGCGCCGGTGGCACACCCGGGAGATGTATCGGAGCCGCACGCTGGAGATCCTCGAAGCGACGGCGGCCCGCGGTCCCACTACCTCCGACGGGGCCCCCGTCCTCGGCCTGGGCGCGGACATCATCACGGGGTTCCCGGGGGAGACCGACGAGGACCACGCGCAGACGGTCGCGCTTGTAGAGGAGCTGCCCTACACCTACCTCCACGTCTTTCCGTTTTCGCCGAGGGAGGGGACGGTGGCGGCCGATCTCGTGGAAGAAATGCCCGTGCCCCAGCGGGTGGCGGGGGAGAGGAGCAAGGAGCTGCGCGAACTCGTCCAGGCCAAGGGGGAGGCGTACCGTCGGCGGCGGGCCGGGAGCAGGGCGCGGGTGGTGCTGGAGGGGGAAGGGCGTTTGGCCCTGACCGAGGACTATCTGCGGGTGGGGGTCACTGGGCCGCTTCCCGAGGACCACCGAGCGTTCCACGATGCGGAATTGGCCATGCTGGACGGAGGGCTTTCGGCGGTTCTGGGGGCGAGCTGACGGTCGCCTGGTGCCCTGGATCCCGGCGGCGGGTCGCCGCCCCAGGGACGCACGGAGCGGTCACCGGGAGGACGAAGAAATCTGAGACTCGGAAGCGGGCTGGACCTCGTGCGGTCGGCATCTCTGGAGTTCGTCGCGCAACGAGGTGACTTCGGGATCCGGCTCGGCTTCCAACTCCTTCCAAAGCAGTTCCGAATGGAGTCGGGCTTCCCGCAGAGCTCCGGGTCGGTCACCCGCGCGGGCGAGCGCGTGCATCAGTCCGACCCGAATCCGTCCGTTCAGGGGATCGGCATCCCGGAGCGATTGCCACCAGTGCAGGGCCTCCAGCCGATCCTCCGACGTAGCTGCCCGCCTGGCCAGGTTCTCCATTGCTTCCATGTACTCGGCCTGGAAGCGGCCTCGCTTCGAGTCCACCCAGTGCTCGAGTTCGCTCGTACCTCCGAGGCGAACCCCGTCCAGGAAGGCTCCGGCATATTCGCTTACGGCCGCCCTGAGATCCCCGCGCCCGAGGGCGTCCAGGAATCGACTCAGATCACTCGAGATGATCGCGGGGTTCAAGCGGGGTTGGGCAACGCCCAGGATCACCGAGGGGGTGCCGAGTCGTCGGCGGAGGGTGTGGAGCATCTGTTTGAGCGCTCCGCGGGCTCGCCTCTCCTCGCTGTCCCCCCAGAGGAGCGCCAGGAGCTTCTCGCGAGGCACCCCCTTCTTGCCCGCTGTCGCCAGAATGGCGAGGAGAAGCATCGCCTTCCGATGCTCCGAAGCGGCTTCGAGCATCGCGCCGTCCTCGGCCAGAGACAGTCCTCCGAACACACTCAGCTGGAACACGATCGGGATTCCTCAGGCAAGTGACCGTCAGATGACTCTCACGTAACCCTCACTCTGTAAGATAGCGCTGTTGACCCCCGTCACCAACGATCGCGATGGGGGTCCCTCGGCGCAATCCGCGCCTCCACCCCAACAGGAGGTCCCTATCCGCTCAATCTGAGTGCGTCCCCCGGGAGCGGATCGTCGGATCCCCTCTGCGGGCACCCTGATGACATACGGAAGAAATCTCTCTCCGGAATTGGAGGAAAGACCATGAGAGTCGGACTTGGTGTGGGCACCCTGGCTCTGGCCATGGGGCTTCTGATGGCGGTTACGGCCCCGTCGGAAGCTCTGGCGCAGGAGACTGGGACCATTGCGGGAACGGTGCAGGATTCCAGTGGAAGGAGCATGTGGGGGGTGCAGGTGAGCATTCCTGAGACCCGCCTCGGGGCATTGAGCGATGCCCAGGGGCGCTATCGCATCGCGAACGTTCCCGCGGGGGAATACACGCTCCGCATAGACATGATCGGGTACGAGACCATCACGAGCGCGGTGACGGTGAACCCCAACGAGACCTCGCTTCTGGATGTGACCATGATCCAGCGTGCGGTTGCACTCGAGGGGCTGGTGGTCACCGCCATGGGGATCTCCCGCCAGGAGCGAGCGATCGGGTCCGCCGTTCAGACGGTGCAGCCGGAGCAGCTCCAGCAGGCCCGGGAGACGAATATCGTGTCTGCGCTCGCAGGGAAGGCCGCCGGCGTCCAGGTCCGCAGCACCGGAACCCAGGGGGGCTCCGCGCGGGTGGTGATCCGGGGTGCCAGCTCCTTCACCGGCGAGAATCAGCCCCTCTTCGTGGTGGACGGGATGCCCATCGACAATTCGGCGCCTCGGCTCACGGGGGGAGCCGGTGCAGGAACAAGCGCCGGGGCCATCGACTACGGGAACGCGGCGTCGGACATCAACCCCAATGACATCGAGAGCATCACGATCCTGAAGGGGCCCAACGCCGCGGCCCTCTACGGATCACGGGCCGCCAACGGCGCCATCGTGATCACCACGAAGACCGGCCGTTCTGCGGCGGGCCGGCCTGGCGGGATGATCACCGTTTCGCAGAACGTGACCTTCGAAAGCCCTCTCCGGCTTCCCGACTACCAGAACGTCTTCGGTCAGGGTCGTCGAGGGGAGTTCGGCTACCTGGACGGCCGGGGAGGCGGTCTGTACGACGGAGTGGACGAGAGCTGGGGCCCCCCCATGGACGGACGGCTCATCTGCCAGTTCGACAGCCCCAGGGACGGCGCTGGGAACTGCCAGCCCACGCCCTGGGTCCCTCGTCCCAACAACGTAAAGGACTTCTTCGAGACGGGGCGGACGCTCACCACGAACGTCTCCTTCGCGGCGGCCACCGACAATTCCAACGTCCGCCTCTCCATCACGAATCTGGACATGGACGGCATGTACCCGCAGATGGAACTGGGCCAGATCACCACGGCCCTGAGCGGGGGGGCTTCCCTCATGGATCAGCTCCAGGCGACCGCCTCCGTGCAGTACATCCGGCGCGCCGGGAGGAACCAGCCCGGCGTGGGGTACCTGGGAACGAATCCCATGCAGCAGTTCATCTGGTTCGGTCGACAGGTGGACACGGAGAGGCTCCGCAACTACCGCAATGAAGACGGTTCCATCTTCAACTGGAACCACAACTACTTCGGCAACCCCTTCTTCATGGCCCAGGAGAACTCCAACAAGCACGATCGGGGCCGGGTCATCGGGAACGTGGGACTGGAGTATCAGATCAACGAATGGCTGGGTGCCAGAGTGGGTGTGGGGACCGACTGGTACGAGGACATCCGGATCCGTCAGTACGCCCACGGCAACACCGGGCTGGGCTTTGCCCAGCAGGGCGGTCTCTACGAGCAGCAGACCTCCCGGCAGGAGACGAACGCCGACTTCGTCCTGACGGCGGACCGGCAGCTCTCCTCCGACATCAGCGTCTCGGCCAACGCCGGGGCCGCTCGGCGGATGGGATGGGCCCGATTCAACGACATGGGGGCCAACCAGCTCAACGTTCCTGGCGTGTACAACTTCTCCAACGCCTCCACCACGCCGACCTTCTTCAACCGGCTGGAAGAGAGGCAGATCAACTCCCTCTACGGACAGGCCCAGTTCGGATTCCGGGACTTCTTGTACGTCGACGTTACCGGTCGCAACGACTGGTCCTCCACCCTTCCGGACGGGAACAACTCCTACTTCTACCCCTCGGTCTCCTCGAGCCTCATTCTGTCGGACATCGTTCCGGCGATCCAGGGCTCGGCGCTCTCCTTCGCGAAGCTCCGGGCCAGCTGGGCCCGGGTGGGGAACGACGCGGATCCGTATCTGACCAATCTGGTCTATTCCGCCGCCGCGCCCTGGGGTGGAAGCCCGAACTTCTCCGTGCCCACCCAGCTTCCGAACCTGGACCTCAGGCCGGAGCAGACGACCTCCGTCGAGGTGGGGGCCGATCTGCGCTTCTTCCGGGATCGGGCGGGGCTGGACTTCACCTACTACACCTCCGAGAGTCTCGACCAGATCGTCCCGGTCCAGGTGTCCGCCACCAGCGGTTACACCAGCCGGGTCATGAACGCGGGGCTCATGTCCAACAAGGGCTTTGAGGTCCTGGGGACCTTCACCCCGGTGGATCTCCCCAACGGCTTCCGGTGGGAGGTGGCGGCGAACTACGCGAAGAACACCAACGAGGTAGTGCGCCTGGCCGATGACCTGGAGACGCTGGTTCTGGGGACGTACTGGAGTCTCCAGGTGCAGGCCCGGCGCGGCGAGCCCTACGGTGCCCTCTTCGGAAGGCAGTACGTGCGGGACGACCAGGGCCGGGTGGTGGTGGGACCCAACGGCATCCCACTGAACACGAACCAGAACCCCCTTGGAGTCATCGGGAACTACAACCCCGACTGGACCGGCTCCCTGAGCAACACCTTCCGGTTCCGTGATCTGGACCTGAGCTTCATGCTGGATACCCAGCAGGGTGGGCAGGTCTTCTCCGTGACCCAGTACTTCGGGACGTACGCCGGGGTGCTGCAGGAGACGCTGGAAGGCCGGTGCGTGGGCGCCGCCGACTGCGCGGTGAACGGGCTGCTCTTCGACGGTGTCTACGCCGACGGCACGCCCAACACCACCCGTGTTTCGGCGGAGGACTTCTGGCCCGCGCATTTCGGGCTCCACGAGCCCTTCGTCCTGGATGCAAGCTTCGTGAAGCTTCGTGAACTCCGGCTGGGGTACAACCTCCCCATGAGTGTCACCGACCGGCTGCGCGTCGCCTCCGCCAACCTGTCTCTGGTGGGACGGAACCTCTGGCTCAGCACGCCGATGCCTCACATCGATCCGGAGGTCTCCTTCGACGCCAGCAACGTGCAGGGGCTGGAGTTCGGCTCCCTTCCGTCCGCCCGCAGCTTCGGGCTCTTCCTGAGCGTCACGCCATGAACGCCTTCACGACGGAGTGCAGAACGATGATCATCCGACGGTTCGTTCCGGGGGCGGTGGCGATGATGCTGATCCTCGCCACCAGCGCCTGTGAGCAGGGGCTTACCGATCTGAACGAGAACCCCAACGCCCCCACGGACGTCCCCGCCACCCTCTTGATCCGGCCGGCCATCACCGGCTCGGCAACCAACGGTATGGGGGTTGGGATGACGTGGAACCACGCGGGACTCTGGGCGCAGCACTTCGCCCAGATCCAGTACCCGGACGAGGACCGGTTCCTGGTGCGGGATGGCACGATGCAGGCGTTTTGGGATGGATGGTATTCAGGCCCCCTCCGGGACATCCAGGCCATCATCCAGAAGGGTGAGGAGGAGAGTCGGCCGAACCACGTCGCCATGGGGCTGATCCTCCGGGCCTGGAATGTGGGGATCATCTCGGACCTGTGGGGAGATGTCCCCTTCACGCAGGCGGTGAGGGGCGAGGCCGGGAATTTCACCCCCAGCTACGACACCCAACAGGAGGTCTACACCACTCTCTTCGCGGACCTGCGACAGGCCGCGGAGATGATCGACCCGGCCCAGCCGGGAATGGGAGACGTGGACCTGATCTACGGGGGCGACATGGAGAAATGGCGGAAGTTCGCCAACTCCCTGCGGCTCCGGCTGGCCATGCGCCTGTCGGACGTGGAGCCCGGTACGGCCCGGACCGAATTCGAGGCGGCTCTGGCGGGCCCAGGTGGAGTTTTCCAGGCGGAGGAGGATCAGGCCCGCCTGGCCTACCTGGCCGGCACCAACCGGAATCCGTTCTTCCAGAACCAGCTCACCCGGGATGACCATCGAATCAGCGCCACTCTGGTGAACCACCTCATCGCCACCGAGGACCCGAGGCTTCCCATCTACGCCAACCCGATTCAGTCCGACGGCGTGTCCTTCATCGGACATGAGAACGGGCGGATCACCGGGAGCGCCCCGCTCACCGAGCGGTCGAAGGTGGGGAACTGGTTCACTGGTGAGACCTCCCCGGTGTTCTTCCAGCGTCACGCGGAGGTCCTCTTCCTGAGGGCCGAAGCGGCTCAGCGAGGGTGGAACGCGGGAGGCAGCGCCGAGGACCTGTACGAGGCCGCCGTCCGGGCCTCCATGTCCCAGTATGGGATCAGCGAAGCGGCCGCATCCGCATTCCTGGCCAGGCCGGAGAACAACTTCGCCGCTGCGGGTAACAAGCTGCAGCTCATCGGGACGCAGAAGTGGGTGGCTCTCTTCGGCCAGGGGACGGAGGCGTTCGCCGAGTGGCGACGGACCGGGTATCCCAACCTCACTCCGGGGCCCGAAGTAGTGCTACCGAACATTCCGAGGCGTTTCCCCTACCCCGCGCTGGAGACCTCTCTGAACCAGGCGAGCGTGAACGCCGCGGTCCAGCGACAGGGTGACGTGAGCCTCCAGGGTCGCGTCTGGTGGGACAGACCCTGACGGGGGACAAAAGCCCGTCGTGACGACGCGGTGATGCAGAACGTCGCCCCCTCCGACATCTTCGTCGGGGGGGGCAGCTCTGCCCACCTCTTCCCCCTACCTGGAGGAGTCCATGCAAATCATCCATCGAGTCGTCCTCCTGGGTCTCACCGCCCTCATAGCCGCAGGGTGTGGTGGTGTGGTGGGAAGCGGCGATGGAGCGGGACCATCGGCCCATTCGGTGATCACGCTGGAGGAGATGGAGCAGAGCCGTTACGCCAATACCTACGACCTGGTCCAGAGCCTGCGTCCGGCGTGGTTGAGGCCTCGAGGTGCCCAGAGTGTGGGTGAGGCCGCCCGGGGTTCGGGAGTCGGGGGACAGGTGGCGGTGGAAGCCGGGCAGGAACAGCTCCTGGTCTACCTGGACCGGGCCCGCCTCGGGGGGCCCGAGGTCCTTCGCCAGATCGATCCGTTGAACATCGGTTCCATCACCTTCCTGGACCGGGCCCAGGCCACCTACCGCTTCGGGCCGGGACATCTTCACGGAGTCATCCTCCTCTCCGCACGCTGAGCCCGAATACCGACCTCGGACCTCATCCCCGGGCGAGCGCTCTTCCTCGCGCTCGCCCGGGGGTGAGGCCTTTTTTTCAACCTCCCGCCGGAACGTCCTCAGGGGGCCATCCGCCTCGGCCCCACCCAGTGCCCAGCGGGATCGTGTGGACGCGGTGCCCTAGCCGTCGTGGTCCGCCAGCAGGCTGACACCCTCGTAGACCGTGTACCCGCGGAGCATGACGTACCAGTGGCCGGCGGTCAGGAACGGGGGTGAGAAGGTGCAGATCTCTTCGTTCCCCGGGCGCAGGGGACGGCAGTCGTAGACGTACTGGGCGGGCAAGGCCCCGCGGCGGGCATAGAGGTCCACATCGCCCACGCCGCCTGAAATGGTGACCGTAAGTCGAGAGGCACTCGCGGGCACCTCGATGCTGTAGTACCGTACCTGCCCCGCCTCGCCCTCGATCCCGGTCACCGGATTGCCGTTCACCAGCGCCTCGACCGAGGCGACCTCGATGCTGAAGGCGCGGGCGTGGGTTGCGGCCGCCTCGTCGGTGACCTGAACCGTGAAGGGGTTGCTGCCCACCGTGGTCGGAGTTCCGGAAACGGCCCCGGCCGCCGAAAGCGTCAGCCCATCCGGGAGGGACCCTTCCGTCACCATCCAGGCGTACGTACCGGTCCCCCCGATAGCCATCAGCTGCGCAGCGTAGGGCTGTCCGGGTTCTCCCGGCGGAAGGCTGATGGTCTGGATCGTCGGTGCCCGCTCCACCCTTAGGGTCAGAGTGCCCTCGGCGGTCCGACCGCCGCGATCGATGACCCGGGCGGTGAAGGTGAAGGTTCCGGCCTCTTCGGGAGTTCCCGTCAGCTCCCCCACGCTCCCCAGCGACATGCCTGCAGGCAACGCGCTTGCTTCCAACTCCCAGTTGTAGACGCCATCGCCACCGGTGGCCACCAGTTGGGTCGCGTACAGCCGCCCCTGGGTGGCCACCGGAAGGTGGGTCGCCGCCACAGCAAGGGGATCGAGGACGCTGAGGATGAAGTGACGCGTCGCCTGCTGACCGGATTCGTCCGTCACGGCCACCGTCACGGCATAGGTTCCTGATGCTGCAGGCGCCCCCGACAGTTGGCCCGTCGACGAAATGGACAGCCAGGCCGACCCGTCGCCCCCGGTCACACTCCAGGTGTGGGTTCCACGGCCCCCCACAGCCTGGAGCTGCGCCGAGTATCCCGATCCCACCACCGCCTCGGGCAGCGTCCCCGTGTGCAGCGCCAGCGAGTGGACCACGGAAAGCGTGAGGTCGGCCGTGGCGGTCCGGCCCCCGGAGTCCGTCACCCTGATCCGGAAGCTCGAGTTCCCGGGCGCGGCCGGCGTGCCCGATATCGCGCCCGAGGGTGCGAGGGTGAGCCCCGATGGGAGGCTCCCGGCAGCCAGGATCCAGCCGTATGGGCCGCTCCCGCCCGTGGCTTCGAGCTGCTGACCGTAGCTCAGGCCCTCGATGGCCTCGGCGAGGCTGAGGGTCGTGACGGAGATCGGGTCGGTGGGAGCGGTGGGGTCATCGCCGCATGAGACGACGATCAGGACGCAACACAGCCCGAAGACTGCGTTCCGGAGACGGGTCCGCTGGGACATGGTCCTACTGGGACCGGGCGCGACTCCGGTCCGGGTGAGACCGAACGCCCCGTGAAGATTGGAATGCATGGTCGTAGACTCCTCCTTGAGTTCTTCCTCAGCCTTCTGGTGCACAGGAGGAGTCTGAGCAGGGGCGATTATCGTTCGCTTAAGCGGCGAGGATCGGCCCCGTCGCATCGGCGCGGGTTCAGAAGGCGATCACTTCATAACCTGACCCCCACCAGGAGTTGCGGGACGAAGATGGGTGACTCGATCTCGTCGAAGAACTCTGGTGGCGGGTTCGACTGAAAGATCCCGAATCCGAGCCCGGGAGCTGGATGGAGGAAGAGGCGGTCACCGGCCACGTCCCAGGTGTACCCGACTTTGGCCTCGGCCCAGAGCTCCCACCCGGGGTGGTACGATTCGGTGACATGGGAATAGATCCGGTTGTAGGCTGGATAGATCTCCGCTTCCACGCTCAGCTCGTCGGTGAGGTAGCGCCGGTAGCCCAGGATCAGGGTGTAGGCATTGGCCGTGAAGCTCTCGTGCCGGTAGTTCTGGAAGGCTGGTCCGATGGAGATCTCGTTCCGGTCGTCGACCCGGTAGTTGAAGTACACCTGGTAGATCCGGACGAGGGGGAAGGTCAGGCTCGTCGAGATGCTCCACCTGGAACGGACGTCCCGGTCCTGCGCCTCCAGCGGGGCTGCCGCTGCACCGGCCAGGGCGAGCAGGAGAACCAGGCAGATCAGGCGAGAGGAGGTCATAGGGACCGATCTCCGGGTCGTGGAGGAGCTTCCGGCCGAGTTCAACGGCCCGCTCCGTGGTCGATGAGGTGACAGCGGATCGCCTGACGCACCGCCGGCGCCTCCAGGATCATGACGAGATGCCCCCCACGCTCGAACCGGAGGAGGCGAGCGTCAGGGATGGTGGCTTGAGCGAACCGGGCGTTCTCAAAGAGCTGGAGGCGGTCGTCCTCGGCGTGGATGACGAGGGTGGGAGCCCGGATGCCCGCGATCCGGTCTCCGGGAGCTGGGGCCAGGTTGTCGAATCGAGCCCCCTGGGACCGGATCGAGGCCGGCCTCATGCTCTCAATGAGGCGACGCACCCAGGTGCGTTCCTCGGGAGTGAGTCCGACGATCACCTCCCGGTCCGCGCCCATGAGTTCGATGAAGCGACCTTCGAAAAGGGTAGTCATCGCCCAGTAGGGAAACTCCCGAGCGAAGAGCCGCACCAGCATGCGACCCTTCCGATCGGCGGCCGCCTGATCGGGTATCCCGACCGGGGTCACCCCTGCCGAGGCCAGGGTCAGGGAGGTGACCCGCTCCGGGTGAAGGAGGGCGAGGAGAAGCCCCGAAGGACCACCTGCGGAGAGGGCCACGACAGCCACCTTCTCGATGCCGAGGAGGTCCAGGAGCCAAGCGTAGGCGTGGGCCTGCTCGTCCGGGGTCCCGTCGGGAGGGGCGGTGGAGCCCAGGTAGCCAAAGCGCGATGGCGCAACCCACCGGAAGTCGTTGCCCAGAAGGATCGCCGCCATGAGCTCCCCCTGATCGTATCCGCCGCCCGCGCCGTGGATGAGGAGCACAGGGAGGCCGTCCACCGCTCCACCCTCCAGGTACTCGAGGGGCCCCCAGGGCGAGGAGACGATGGCCGCCCGGCCCTCCACTCGCTCGTGGTCGGCCTTCGATGTGGATCGGAACACCGCCGTCACCGTCAGCGCACACCCGAGGACGAGCGCGCCGGCCACCAGAAGACCGGCCCGGCCCCTCCCAGCGCCGCCACCGGACCCCCTCACAGCCGCCAGCCCGGGAGGTCAAAGAAGTGGAGGAGTGCGGCTCGAACTGAGCGTGCCTCCGGCGAAGGTCGGTCCAGGGGCCCGGAAGGAAGCGAGTGCATGAGAAGCCCTCCAAGAAGTGGATGGTCCGGGGCGCCTTCGCCGGGGTGTAGAGATCGTCCGTAGGCTCTGGCGATCAGCCCTCAGAAGAAGACGCCGAGGGCGGCGAATCCGATGAGAGGCGTGGCCCCGTGTTCGGATCGGAGCTTCGCTTCACTCGCACCCGGCCCGATCCCCGCGAACGCTCCAAGTCGCAGGGAGACCTCATCGGCCAGGGACCAGTTCAGCCCCGGTGACACCAAGCTGCTCCCGTCCTGAAGGCTCACGAGGGACAGGAGGCTGACCTCGATCAGGGGGGTCACCCGCCATCCGACGTTGGTCATCAGGGCGTCGCGGCCCAGGACCGAGAGTTCCCCCCGGGCCGCGGGTGCCGAGAGGGCCGTGTCCAGCAGGTCGGTGGCCCGCGCGGCACCGAATCCGTCGCGCTGGAACTCCAGCACCGCCCGGAGATCGCGATCCATGAGGTCGAAGAGCCGATCCAAACCCAGGGCCGCCCGGAGGACCGCTCCATCGTCCGTGTCGCGCAGGGAGCCTTCCCCCCTGATTCCCCATTCGCCGATGGACCCGGCGGCCGCCACCGCTCCTGCCGCCTCATCGTGGAGCATCCCACCCCAGGCCGAGACGTCCCACCCCGCCACGAGCCTCTGGCCCCTGAGCAGCGCCGTCCACGTCTCCCCCCCGGACGGGGCCGGAGCGGGCCGGATCACGGCGTCGAGTTCGGAGAATGGGCCGGTGAACAGGACCCCGCGGAGCGCGTCCACACCGGCCCGATACTCCCGGAAGGGGTCGGTGGGATCGAAGGGCACGAAGGGGTCGGCAGGGGTGAAGTACAGCGTCGTCGCCCAGGAGATCGGCTGTCGACCGGCCGTGAGCCGTGCCCGATGTCCGGCCTGAAGCGAGACGTTCATCCGGTCCAGACCGTGGGTCCATTCCACCCTCCGGCGATCCACCAGGTGTCCCTGGAGGTCGAGCCAGGGCGCGGCGGGCTCGGTCCCTTCGAAGCCGCGGCCCAGCGCGAGGTCGTCGGAGCGGAGGCTCAGGGTCGTCTCCCACGCGATGTCGAAGCGGGCCGCACCCCAGGTGGGCCGGATCATGAGGCGGAGGCGCTGAACGTCGAGGACTCCCGAAGCCGAGAAGGGGGAGGACTCGCTTCCGGCCGCAGCATGGAGGTAGTAACCGTCCACCGGGCCCAACTGGGCCTCCGACGGCGACGGGGCCAGCAGGACGACCCCCAGCAGGAGAAGGGCCATCAGGGATCGGGGGCGCCGGTGCCTGACGACGTTCACGTCTCGACGGGTTCGAGGACCCACGAGGGCAGATCTCCTGACTCCTTCTCCGCATCCCGCTCCACGTGCCCGTCCACGAGGCGGATGATCCGCCGCGCTCGGCGCATCACCCGAGGGTCGTGGGTGCAGAAGATGAAGGTGACCCCTCGCTCCCTGTTCAG
>SKKH01000120.1 GCA_007121555.1 Gemmatimonadota bacterium
CCGGTCTGCCGCGGCCCAAGACCCTCGAGGAGTTCGACTTCGACGCCCAGCCCCAGGTGCCCCGGGACACGGTGCGGGAACTGGCCACCCTGCGGTTCCTCCATCAGGGCGAAAACGTCCTTTTCCTGGGGCCGCCCGGTCGGGTGACATAATGCACCACCTTTCTATGTGTCTGTGTCGATTACACTTAGCTGTTCGAGATCACCAGTTTGCGGGCGGTTCTTCCCCTCTTGAACTCTGCGGACGTACTGTTGCACCTCCGCTTTCTCAAGATCCTGCGCTCGGATGATCCAAGGAGCATAGGGGACGACCTGTCGGCCGGCTAGTATGCCGCGACCAAGCAGCTTGCGCACTACGGTGGGGCTCACGTCTAAGGCTGCGGCCGCCTGCTCCAGCGTGAGGAGCCCTTCCCGCTCGGCGGCCTGCGCGTTGTAAACGGGGATCCTGTTGTAATTGCGGAGGCTGACCACCCTCCCCTGGTTCCAGCTGTTGCCACGGCCCGTTCTCAGCCCCAGCCGGTTCAGCACTCGGGCGATCTGGCCGTCCGGAAGAAGCGTGGCAAGCTCGCGAACGATCTTCACGACCGATCGATCCGTGGTGTGGCGATGTTGGCCGGGGCGCCGCTTCTTCACCGAGAGCCGACTATGCAGGCCCCCGGCCCACCGAACGATCAACTGCACCCGCGACGCCTCTTCGTCGACGTCGACCAGGATCTCCTCGATGAGGGTTCGCACGATCCGTTTCTTGAGCCGCATGTCCGCCCTCGCGTCGTGCCACACTTCCGGCAGGTCCTCCGCGAGTTGGAGGAGAGCCTCCCGGTCGATCGTTTTGGGCCCTTTCTCGCCTTCGGACTCCAAGACGGCGTGCTCCCGCTCGAGCGCCCCCAGCATCTCCAGCGCCTGATTCCAGCGTCGCTCCAGCTCCGCAGCCACCAGGCGGTTCTCCGGATCCACGGCGTGGTACTGCCGCCGCGCCCGTTCGGTCTCGTAGCGGGCCTGCTCCAACTTCAGGTCCAGAACTTCGAGAGCCCGCCGCTGGACCGCCTTGGCGTCCTCGGAGGCTTGAAGCGCCGCCTCGATCGCCCCCGGCTCGATCACCGAGAAGATCGCCTGCTCCACGGCACGGTCCACGGCCAGCCCGCCGAACCCGATGCAGCTACCCGCGCCGTGGTTGATCGCCGCGCCCCGGCAGCTGTAGCGGACCACCCGCCCGGCGCTGCCCGTGTACGTGACGTGAAGTCGGCGCCCGCAGCGCCGACACCGAAGCAGCCCGGCCAGAAGGGACGCGCCGTTGCGAGGCGCGCCCCGGCTCATCAGCCCTTTCATCTGTGCGTTCTCTCCGATCCGCTTCTGGTTGGCCTGATAGGCATCCCAGTCGATGTAGCCTTCGTGATGATCCGGGATCAGGACGGCCCACTTCTCCTGCGGCACTGTAATGCCGCTCCGCCTGTACGCCGATCCACCCGTTACGCTCGTCTCCGTCTTCGTCCGCCCGTACGCGTAGGCGCCCGCGTAGATCGGGTTCGTTAGGACGTTGTGGACCGAGTTGTAGACGGGCAGCTTCCAGACCACCGACCGCCCGAACGGCCCATACTCCACGGCCGGGACTTCGACCTTCTCCTCGCGGAACCACAGCAGAACCTGTCGCATGCTCCCCAACTCCTCGAACTTCTCGAAGATCAGCCGGAGGCTCTCCTGGATCCGGCGATCCGGATCCAGCTCGCAGCGGTCGTCCCGGGTGCGGAGGAAGCCTATGGGAACGGTCGTGTACAGCTCCCCGCGCTCGGCTTTTTGCCGCAGCGCCTCCAGCGACCGCTGCCTCATGACCCCCAGCTCCCACTCGCTCATCGTCCCCTTCAGGCCCAACAGCAGCCGGTCGTTGAACTCCCGCGGGTCGTAGATCCCGTCCGCGTCGATCAGCAGGGTCGAGGTGAGCCCACACAGATCCACCAGATGGTGCCAGTCCCGGTTGTTGCGGGCAAGACGCGAGGCCTCGATGGCGAACACTCCCCCCACCTCTTCCAGGCATACGGCCGATACCACCCGCTGGAACCCCGGACGCTCCACCCGCCCCGATCCGGAGCGGCCCAGGTCGTCATCGATGACCTCGACCCGGGCCCAGCCCAGGGAACGGGCGTAATCCGCGAACTCGTACTGCCGACGCTGGCTCTCGAGGTTATCCTGCACCTGCGTCGCGGTGGATTGACGGACGTAGATGTATGCGGCTCGCTCCAGGTGCTCGGGGCGGATCTTGGCCGAGTTCATGGAGCTTCCTCGGCTCCAGAGGCCGTGTCCAGTCGCTCCACGTGGTCCCGCAGCAACTGGATCCACAGATCCAGCACTCGAGCCCGGGTCTCTGGCGGGAGGCCGTCCCAGTGGACGGGGCCGAACCCGAGGGATAGGGACCGCTGTTTCTCCTTCATGGCAGCTCTCCAGACTCAGGGGGAGGGGCGACAACTGGGCCAAGCCCAGATTCCTTCCCTTGGGTCTTCGCGTCAACGAGCCGCCGCAGCGCCTGGAGAGCGGACACCGATACCCTGGGCGATGCTACGAGCTCGGCTCCCCCTTCTGCCTCTGCATCCGTCATCCATTCCGGCACCTCGCTCTTCGTCCCGTCCGGGAGCACCACCACGTACATCTGCTCTTCTCCGCGTCGGCGCCTACGCTCAACCTCGAGCTCGGCGCCGCACAGCGGATGCCAAGGATACCGCACCTCGATCGGTGAATTATGAGCATTGCGTCGGGGGTCCGCCGGGCGTCGGGAAGACCCATCTCGCCATCGCGGCCGCCCAGTTCGGACGGAAGGTCTACTACGGCATCTTGGCCGACCTGATCACCTCCCTCGAGGAGGCTCAGGCCGCCGGTCGCCTCACCCACCGGCTCAAGACCCTGACCTATCCACCCGTCCTCGTCGTCGACGAGATCGGCTACCTCCCCATCTCTTCCACCGGCGCCATGCTCTTCTACCAGCTGATGACCCGCCGCTACGAGCGCGCTTCCACGGTCCTCACCTCCAACAAGAGCTTCGAGGAGTGGGGCGAGGTGTTCGGAGATGACGTCATGGCAGGCGCCCTGATCGACCGCCTGCTCCACCACTGCCACATCGTCAACATCCGGGGAAATAGCTACCGCATGCGTCAGCACATCGAGCTCTGGAACACCTTGCACTCCCAAGCTCAGGAGGCGGAGACGCCCGCCCCCACACGGACGCGTAAGCGTCGGGAGCCACCGACGTCCTGAGGCTCGTCACCTCCCGCCGGGTGTCCGATTTTCAACCGGCGAA
>SKKH01000078.1 GCA_007121555.1 Gemmatimonadota bacterium
ATCAGGTTGCAGTTGGCCGCCGGATAGCCCCGGGGCTCCCGGAGCATCCGGGTGCGGATGTGGTCCGCGTGACGCTCGAGCCACTGCATCTTCTGGAACATGCTGGAGCCGGGGACGTCCAGGACCCCTCCCACGATGACCCGACCGGGCTCGCCGCAGGCGTGGGCGTCGACGGCGTGAATGATCTTGGAAACGTTGATGGAGTCTCTCCCGTTGGAAGGGGCCTCAGTCGACGAATCATGGGACGCGGGCCGTGGCGTCGCAACGGTGGGTCGAGGTCGGCCGATCTGCGACATCTCCGGTGGGATCACCGGCGCTCCTCCCGTTGCGCTCCTCCTGGCCGGGCGCCATGATGCCGCCACCCCGTACTCGCGGGGTCCGACCAATCCTCCAGCGGGGTGCGGCGATGGCGTTCGGTGCAAAGGACGAGCGGGAATCCGCGGAGACGGAGCGGGAGGCGAAGCTGGTTCCGGCCGTCAATGCGGAGACGGTCATCGCACTGCTCGCAGGCGCGGCGGTCTTCGCGCTCTTCGCCACCCAGATGGGCGTAGCCTTCACCTTCAAGACCATGATGGCCACGGCCCACGACCTCATCCTGAACACGGTCCTGTTCCTGATGGGGGTGATGATCATCGCCGGGGCGTTCACCGCCTTCATCGCCGAGTTCGGGATCGTGGCCATCGCCAACCGGGCCCTCGCCCCCCTCATGCGCCCCCTCTTCGGGCTGCCGGGGGCCACCTCGGTGGGGGTGGTCGCGACCTACCTGTCGGACAACCCCGCCATCATGCCCCTGGGGACGGACCGGGGGTTCCTCAAGTACTTCCGCCAGTGGCAGGTCGCCACCCTCGTGAACCTGGGTACCGTCTTCGGGATGGGGCTCATCGTCACCACGTTCATGCTGGCCCAGTCCGTGGGCGATCTCTCCTTGGGGCGCGCGGTCCTCATCGGAAACGTCGGCGCCCTCCTCGGCGGGATCGTGAGCGTCCGGGCCATGGGGTTCTTCGGGAAACGGAAGTACGGGCGCGACGCCATGGCCATGCCCTTCGTGGACGAGGGCTATAACCCCCTGAAGGTCCGGGAGGTGCGCCCCGGGAACCGGGCCCAGCGGACGCTTCAGTCGCTCCTGGACGGGGGCGCCGGGGGCGTGAAGATGGGGCTCGACATCATGCCCGGGGTGGTGATCATCTGCACCCTGGTCATGATGCTCTCCTACGGGGCGCCCGAGGGCGGATACACCGGCGAGGCCTACGAGGGCATCGCCTTCTTCCCCTGGTTGGGCGGGCAGTTCTCATTCATCATCGAGCCCCTCTTCGGGTTCGCGGACCCCCGGGCCATCGCGTTCCCCGTGACCTCGTGGGCTTCCGTGGGAGCGGCGCTGGGGATGATCCCCCAGTTTCTGGAAACGGGCATCATCGGCGCGAAGGAAGTGGCGGTGCTCACCGCCATCGGCATCTGCAACGCCGGATTCCTGAGCACCCACGTCGGCATGATGGACGGACTACGGGAGCGGGAACTCACCACGGTCGCCATCGGGACGCACTTCATCGGGGGCATGAGCGCGGGGGTCTTCGCCCACTTCCTCTTCCTCCTCCTGGGGTAGGCGGCGACCTCCGACGCTCGACGTCCCTCAGAGCGCTCAGCGCCCCCTACCGCTCAGCGCGGGACAGCCGGGACCGTATCAGCTTCAGGGCCTCCTCCCGCTCCGTGCCTTCCAGGGGGAGCCGGGGCGGACGCACGGTCTCCTCACCCATCCCCACCTCGGCCTGCACCAGCTTGATCAGCTGGACGAACTTCGGAACCGTGTCCAGCCGGAGAATCGGCAGGAACCACTCGTAGAGCTCCCACGCCTCCTTCACCTTTCCGTCTCGCGCCAGCTCGAAGAGCCGGACGGACTCTCCCGGCAGGGCGTTCACCATTCCGGCCACCCATCCGTCCCCGCCCATGAGCGTGGTCTCCATGACCATGTCGTCGAGACCGGCGAAGAGCGCCAGCCGATCACCCAGGGTCTCCCGGATCTCGGTGAGCCTTCGCACGTCGCCCCCCGAATCCTTCAGGGCGTGGACGTTTTCATGCTGCTCGGCCAGGCGGCTGGTCAGCTCCGCGGTGAGCTCGATGCCGTAGGCGATGGGGTTGTTGTAGAGCATACACGAGAGCGAGGTGGCCTCGATGACGGCGGAGAAGTGCGCCAACGTCTCCCGGTCGTCTCCCCGGTGCACGTAGGGGGGCAGCACCATGAGGCCGTCGCAGCCGGCGCCGACCGCCGCCTCGGCGAGGGCGACGCAGTAGTCGGTGCTCAGCCCCGAGAGGCCGGCCACCAGGGGGACCCGGTCCGCGGTCACCTCCTTGCAGACCTCGAGGATCCTCACCTTCTCGTCGAAGGTCAGCGTGGCTCCCTCGCCCAGCGACCCCAGGGGCACGATCCCGGTGCACCCGTGGTCCAGGAGCCACTCCACGTGCCGGGCCAGAAACTCCTCGTCCACGGAGCCGTCCGGGTCGAAGGGCGTGGTGATGGCCGTGAACACTCCGGTCCAGTCGCGCTTTTCCATATTCATTCTCCGTCGATGGTGGTCATGTGATGGATGTGGGCGGAGGCGGAGACTCGTCCTCCTCCGGTGCAGCCAGAACCGAGAGCGATGTGGGGAACAGCGGTGGCCTCACCGAGTCGATCCCCCATCCGAAGAAGTGTTGGAGGGCGGGCTGGCAGATCCGCCCCTGGCACGGACCCATGCCCGCCCGGGTGTGGAGCTTGGCCTCCCGGGTGGAGCCGAAGTCCCGGAGGCGCTCCAGAGGCACGTCCTCGCACCGGCAGACCAGCGTCGTGCCCGCCGGGAGCGCGCTCAGCTCCTCCCGGAGCCGGAACGCTTGAGCGAGCCCGGCGACGAACCGGTCATGGGGGGGCCGACGCCGGCCCAACCTCTCGGCCCCAGCTCGGTCCCCGGCGGCCGCCAGCCCGGCGATCTCACCCTCAAGGATGGCGATCTCGGCACCTGCGATCCCGCACGCCTCCCCGGCGCAGTAGACGCCGTCCTCGGACGTGGCCTGGACGCCGTCCACCTTCACCCGCCACCCGTCGGTGGCGCACCCCAGGAGCCGCGCCAGCTCGCTGGCGGGGGTGAGTCCGAAGCCCGTGCAGAGGAGGTCGCAGGGAAGGGTCCGCTCCCCATCGCCGTCGGTGAGCGTCACTTCCCGGACCCTGTCCTCCCCCTCGGCCCGGAGCACCCACGTTCCCGTGCGGTAGGGCGTCCGGAGGAACCCCGCCCGGTAACGGGCCGCGTCCAGCCAACGGGATGGGGAGCGCCACAGGGCCGCGCCGAACCGGATGACCCGGCCCAGGGGGGCCTGCTCCGCCACAAGGGTGAGGTTCGCGCCCGCACGGGAAAGCGTCGCAGCCACCGGAAGGAGGAGGGGGCCGCTCCCGGCCAGAACCACCTCCATGCCGGCCACGTCCATCCCGGACTTGAGGAGGGCCTGGGCGCCCCCCACCCCCACGACCCCGGGGAGCGTCCAGCCCGGAAAGGGGACGAACCTCTCGTGGGAACCCGTGGCGAGGACGAGGGCGTCGTTCCACCGGACCCCCAGGGGACGCCCGCCGAGGTCCACCCGGAGCCGGGAGGAGGGCTCCGCGTCCACGACCGACGCTCCCGTGAGCAGTCGGACGCTCGAGCGGTCGAGGCGTTGGAGCCAGCTCCGGGCCTGGCGGGGAAGCGCGGCCCGGTCCCGGTGACGCCAGATCTGGCCTCCAGGGCGCTGAGCCTGGTCGATGAGGATCACGCTCCGTCCCGCTCCCTCGGCTCGGATCGCCGCCGCGATCCCGGCCGGGCCGGCGCCGACCACCACGACGGAGGCGGCCCACTCAGTCATCGGTCTCGATCCGCATCCCGGCGCGCACCGGAATCATGCAGGCCCGGCGGTGCCGGTCCCCGTCGACGGTGACCAGGCACTCGTGGCAGGTCCCCATCCCGCAGAGCGGCGTCCTGGGGCTGCCCGAGACGGACCGCCTGAAGCGCCACTTCCCCAGGTTCAGGAGGGCTGCCGCTACGGTGATGTCGGCCGCGGAGGAGACCGTCTCCCCGTCGACTGTGAGGCCGACCTCCGACTCGACGCTCATGCCCGCGCCGCCCTGAAGGGGGCCGGATCCAGCTCTGGACGGCGTTCGAGCATGAGGTCCGCAAGGATTTGGGCGGTTCCCAGTGCGGTGGCGATCCCGAGCCCCTCGTGCCCTGAGAGGATCCAGGGCCCATCCTCGTCGGGCCAGGGTCCGATAAGGGGCAGCTTGTCGGGGGTGGCTGGACGGAACCCCGTCCAGGTGCGGACCACGTCCAGCCCGGCCAGCCCAGGAACGAATTCCACCGCCCGCGCCACCATCTTCTGGAGGACCGATCGATCGATGGCCCCGTCCCATCCGGCGGCCTGCCTCGAAGAGCCGATGATGATCTGGCCCGTCGGCCTCGGCTGGAGGTTGAAGGCCACCGAATCCTGCGAGAGGTCGTGGGCGCTGGCCAGGTAGCCGAGCTCCACCAGTTGATGGCGGCAGAACCCCGAGTAGCGACCGGTGATCAGGAGATGACCCTTCCGGGGCGTGACGGGGAGGCCGGGAGAGAGCCGGCCGGACCAGGGGCCTGCGGCGTTCACCACCGCCCCGGCCGAGATCGTGGTCGTCCCGGCGCGTACCTCACGGGGCCCCAGGGAGTCTATCTCGGTCCCCAGGTGCAGACGGGCCCCACGCTCGACGGCCCGATCCAGGAACCAGCGCGCGAGACCGGGCGGGTACACCACGGTGTCCCCAGGGACCCTGAGCGCGCCGAAGAGGGGTCGCCGGAGCTCCGGCTCGAGGCGGGCCACATCGTCACCGTCCAGCACCTCGGAGGCGATCCCGGCCTCGGCATAGGCCCCCTGCTTCGCCTCCACCGCCTCCAGCTCGGCCTCGCCGGAGGCGATCCAGAGCGTCCCGCACCGGCTCAGCTCGCACGACGCGGACAGCTCCGGAGCCAGCTCGTCCAGGAGCCGACGGGAGTAAGCCGTGAGCTGGAGCTGCGCCGGGGAGTCGTCCATGACGACGATGTGGCCCATCCCCGCGCCCGTGACCCCGGAGGCCGGCGCGCCCCGGTCCACCACGTCCACGGCAAGTCCCTCCGCAGTGAGCACGTGGGCTGCTGCGGCGCCGACGATCCCCGCGCCCACGATGACGACGTCCGGGCTTCGATCCACAGGTCAGGAGGGGTCGGAGCCCGGCGCCGACGGGAAACCGGAACGGAGGGGGTCGTCGGCCTGGAGGATGAGGGTGGACTCGCTCGTCACCCACGCCCGCCCGCGGATCCGCGAGTGGAGCGCCCCGTCGCCGGCCTCGAGCCACCCGGTGAACACCCCGCCCATCACGCTCTCCTGGCGCCAGGGCTCGCCGGGTTCCAGCCGTCCCCTCTCGTGGAGCACGGCCAGGTGCGCCGAGGTGCCGGTTCCGCAGGGCGACCGGTCGTACGCCCCTCCCGGGCAGAGGACGAAGTTGCGGGCGTCCACCTCCGGGGTCGGCGACGGGGAGCTCAGCCAGACGTGATCGATCCGCGCCCCGTCGGCCCCCTGGATCCCCTCCGCGTCCAGCGCCGCCAGGATCCGCCGCGTCATCTGACGAAGCTCGGGGATGCGGTCGGCGGTGATGCCTCCTGCCGGATCGCCGGTCATGAAGAACCAGTTGCCCCCGTAGGCGATGTCGCCGGTGACCCGCCCCACCCCGGGGACGTCCAGGGCAACATCCAACTTGTGGCAGAGGGCGGGCGGGTTGCGGATCGTCACCGACCCGTCGTCCTCCACGCGAGCGGAGACCCGTCCCACCGGGGTGTCGGCCTGGAACTCCCGGGCGGGAAGCCGCCCCAGGTACTCCAGGGCCCGGGCGACGCCGATGAGCCCGTGGCCACACATTCCCAGGTACCCGACGTTGTTGAAGAACACGAGCCCCAGATGCGCATCCGGGGAGACCGGAGGGGTGAGGAGGGCGCCCACCACGGCATCGTGGCCCCGGGGCTCGCAGACCACGGCCCGCCGAAGGTGATCCCACTCGCTCCGGAGCTCCTCGCGACGCTCGCGTTGCGTGTCCGATTGGAGCTCCGGCCACCCGTCCACGATCACCCTGGTGGGCTCCCCCTCGGTGTGGGTGTCCACGACCCCAATCCGTTCGGGATAGGGGGGCGCCTCCTCCCTCGGGGGTGCGGCGGTGGACGGGTCTGGTCTCACGGGTTGACCTGTACCGTCTTCACCTCGGTGTAGAACTCCCTCGCCGCGCTCCCCTGCTCCCGGCTCCCGGAACTCGAGCTCTTGAATCCACCGAAGGGCGCGTGGGGGTCGACCCCGGTCGTGTCGCCGTTCACCCGCACCAGGCCCACCTGGATCCGGTCGATGTAGGAGAGCATCTCTCCGACGTCGCGGGTGAAAAGGGATGCGCTCAACCCGTACCGGGTCCGGTTGGCCAGCGAGAGGGCCTCGTCCAGGTCGTCGGCCGTGAAGGTGGAGAGCACCGGACCGAAGAGCTCCTCCTGCGCCACCTCGGAGTCGGGATCCACGCCCCGCAACACCGTGGGCTCGATGAAGAACCCGTGGGCGAAGGGGTCGCCCTCGAGATCTCCGCCACCCACCACCCGGTCGCCGCTGGGGGAAGCCAGAGCGGAACGGACGCGCTCCCGGGATGCCTCGCTGATGACGGGGCCAACGGAGACGGCCGCGTCGGTGACCGGGGCGAGGGCCAGGCCCTGGACTCGCTTCTGTACGCGGGCCAGGAAGTCTTCCTCCACCCTCCGGTCCACGATGGCCCGGCTCGTGGCGGTGCACTTCTGGCCCGCGTATCCCATGGCGCCGGCCACGGTGAGGTCCGCGGCCAGGTCCAGGTCCGCGTCCGGGCGAACGATCACCACGTTCTTGCCTCCCATCTCCGTCTGGTACCGGATGTTGCGCTCGGCGCAGATGGCCGCCACCTGCGAGCCGACCGCCACCGATCCTGTGAAGCTCACGCCCCGCACGGGCTCGGCGCGGACGAGGGCTTCGCCCACCACGGACCCGGACCCCAGGACCACGTTGAAGACTCCTGCGGGCACGCCGGCCTTCTCGGCGGTCTCGGCCAGGAGGATCGCCACCTGCGAGGACTGCTCGGCCGGCTTGAGGACTACGGTGTTCCCGAACGCCAGCGCCGGCGCCGCCTTCCAGAGCGGGATCGCCACGGGGAAGTTCCATGGGGTGATCAGCCCCACGACCCCCAGAGGGTCCCGGAGGGTGAACTGCAGGGCCCCCTCCTTCATGGCCGGAACCACCTCTCCCTTGCTCCGCACCGCGTCGCCCGCGTAGTACCGAAGGATCACTACGCAGCGTCCCACTTCTCCCCGGGCCTCACGGATGGGCTTTCCCACCTCGCGGCAGACGGCCTGAGCTATCTCCTCGGCTCGGGCATCGATGGCCTCGGCCCAGCTGTAGAGGATGTTCGCTCGATCCGATCCAGTCCGACGTCGCCACCCCGTGAGGGCGGTGGCTGCCGCGTCCACGGCCCGGGCCATGTCCTCGGGATCTCCCGCCGGGACACGGGCGATCACGTCCCGGGAATCCGACGGGTTCACGTCGGTGAAGGTCTCCCCGGACGTCTCGTTCTGGAAGGCGCCGGCGATGTAGTGGGGCAGAACTGCTTGCGCATCCGTCGGGGTCACGTGGGTCTCCGGATCAGGGGGTTGGACGATCGGTCGACCCCGACGGCCATCCCATGAATACGAACAGGTTCCCCGCCAGGGCTCGAGTCGACCTCAAAGTCATGTTCGAGTGTCGCATTCTAAAGGTTCGACCGGGATCCCAACAGAGGCCCGGATGTGGGCGGAGGAGAAGGGATGGAGGGGCCAGCCGGGTCCCCCCGGCCCGGGTTCGGGATGCGAACCCTCACCTCGTCGCGTCCAGGCGTTCGACCCGGCGCCGCCATCGCTTCTGGGACTCCGTGCGCTCCTCCACCTCGATGTCCACGTGCGCGCGGGCCATGACCCTACCCCCCGGTGCGAACCGGACCTCCACGCGGTGCGTGCCCGGTGACAGGCCGGGAGCTGGCACGAGTCGGCCGCGCCCCACCTCCTCACCGTCGATGAACCAGGCGAGGCTCTTCTCCGGATCCCGCTCTCCCCCTGCCCCCGTGAGGTGGACTCGCAGATCGAAGGGGGTATCCGCCTCCAGGACGGTGCCGGTCACCGGCGACATCACCTGAACGCGGGGCGAAACCGGCCGGACCGGGACCCGCTGGCTGCTCGAGGTCGAGCGCACGGAGTCGGTGACACGCACCACCACCTCCACCTCACGATGGACCACCCCCGCCAGGTCGAAGACGTAGGGACCCGCCTCCAGGCCGCGCGCCACCAGCCCCTCCTCGCCGTCCGGCCTGCGCAGCAGGATGTCGGCCGTGACGTCGGCCCTCGAGCCTGGCGCCGCCCTCCAGTCCGCCATCACCAGTTGCGCCTCATCCCGCGACGGATCGGCTCGCGCCTCGATCTCCAGCCCGCTCCCGAAGCGGCCGAAGCGGGCGGGCGGGATCCGGTCTCCCTCGAAGGGCGCGACCCGGATCCCCTCGATCCGCGGCGGATCCTCGGGGATCGGTTCCCGAAAGATGACCCGCCCACGGGCCTTGAGCTGGACCACTCGCGCCTCGGCAGGGAAGGGCACATTGGCCTCCACCAGCGCGTGCCTGGGAGATCGATCCTGGCAGCGGAACTCCGCGAAATCGATCACGGGCGAGGTCCGGGCCACGATCTGGCCGGCGCTGTCCAGCAGTTCCAGTTCCACCGTGCCGTCACCCTCGGGGGTCGGCTCGTATCGCGGAAGCTCGTACCCGGGCCAGCGTTCGAACTGGAATCGTTCGTCGATGACGCCTTCGAAGTGGAGCCCGGGCTGTGTTGAACGGGAAGGGTCGGGTCGATCTCTATCACTCATGATACTCGTCTTGGTTCTGGTTTCCGGACCGGACAGCGGGTGCCGCTAGATTTCATCTCGCAGGCGGTTCCACTGATAGATGGAGGTCCTGCGCGGCCGGTAGTAGCTCATGAAGTCGCCGACTCCCTCGGCCCTTCCATCCATCGCCTTGGTGATCGTCGTGTGATACCCCGGATCGAAGGCCACCTCTTCCAGATACCCGTCGTTGGGATGGAATTCCGTGCCGCTGGGTTCGTTGTTGTGGTACAGGTCGACATGCCCGAAGCCCAGGTTGTGGGCGAACTCGTGCCCGGTGGTGACGCGTCGATCGGAGTTTGGACCGTCCTCCGGCAAATGGACCTGCGCCCAGGCAACGGAGGACCCATTGGCCTGACCCAGAGAAGCCCCGGAGAGTTGCGGCACCACGGCGGTATAGATCGCGTCGCTGGACATGTCGTAGAGCGTGATCAACGTCCTGCGTGTGGAGCGCAGTCCGGAGACGAAGAAGGCCCGCGACGCGCCGTTGGTGAGACCGCGGTTGGAGGAATAGGTGGAGACCGGAGCCGGCGCGACATCCTCATTGCTCGCGGGCAACAGCTCCACCCCGCGGTCCAGGCTGTACTGCGTGTCCGTGACGTCAGGCCGCGCCAGATCATGGGCATCGAGACGCACGCGAGTCCAGCGCACGCTCAGCTTCCGTTCCGGCTGCCACGTCCAGGAACGCACCCGCATCGCGGAGGACTCCCCCGTGATCTCGTTCTCATGCCAGACGTTCACTCGCAGGACCTGCGTGCCCTGGGCGCGGGAGGCGGGGATGTAGAAGTTCAGGCTGTGGTTGCTCTCCTCGCGGTCCAGCTCAGCCGCGGGCCGTGCATTGATGACATGGTCGCCCTCGGCGAGATCCACGTACTCGTCCTCGTCGGGGTCCGTCTGCACTTCGTTCGTCGGCGCCAACGAGACGTTCTCGATCAACAGGCGTCCGTGGATCGGGACGATATCGTCATCCAGACCGTCGCGATCGGCGCTGACGAATACGCGCACGACGGTGCCCTTGCCGGCCACCAGCTCCACGTCGTTGGGGCCGTCCTGGGCAATGGCAAACCGCTGGATCCCCTGGGTGATCTCCATCGCCTCGATGGTGAGCTGCGCCTTGGCGTCGATGGGCAGTTCCAGGGTCTCGGAAGTCGTCTCGCAGGAGCCGGTCGACATCAAGCGAACCTGCAGCTTGCGCCGGGTGCGCAGGGCGGGCAGCTCGACGTCCACGCTGCCTTCCACCGGCAGTTCATCCTGGACGAAGATCACGCTGCCATCGGGCTCGCTGACCGCCAGCTGCACCTCCGCGTCGGCCGGCGAGACGGACCACGATACCTGGACCACTTCGCCCGGCTCCGCCCAGCCGATGACCTGGCCGTTCTTCTCGACGCGCAGGTCGTGCACGACGGTCGCACCACCGGAAAAATCCAGTTCGTTGCTATAGACCACGCCGGGCACGAACTGGCCGCAGCGCCGGTAGCCCGGGCCCGGATTGGCCGCGCGCACCGACCCCGCCACGGCATCGGACGGCACTCGCACGATCAGCCGATCCTCTTCACGCGACAGCACCTGCGCCGAGGTGGATCGGCCCTCGCCGGCGCTGAACCAGACACTCGTTTCGCTTCCGAAGTTGCTTCCGTTCAGGGTGACCTGATGCCCGGGGCAGGCGTGGGCTGGGTGGATGGCCTCCAGTACCGGCCTGTTCGCCCTGGTGGGCCGCCCCACAGGAATCATCGGCGCACCCCGCACCAGGCATTCCGCCAGCTCCGGATCCCGAATCGGAGGCATGAAATCCACGCCGGGAATCTCCGGCCGCTCGATGCCGGTGAAGGGATCACGCCATGGGCCATCATCCGGGCCGCACTCATCGCCGGCCAGCATCAACATGCTGCGGAAGGGCTCGGGGTCGCCGGACTCCAGGGAGCGATTCGCCGCCGCATGCATGGCGTGCATCTGGCCGGCTCCGGCCAGGCCCAGCTCCTGAGCGCTCACCAGCAAGGCCAGCTCCTCAGGCGGATCCGCGATCTGCATGAGCGCCAGGCCGAGCGGCATGACGCGATCGGCCGCCAGGCCCTCGCCCATCCCATCTTCGATCAGGGGTACCGGCCCGCGGCGGCGCGCATCGGCCCCCTTGTTATGGATTCCGGGCCAAACGGGGCGTCCTCGCGGTTGAGATGCCAAGCGCCGCACGCGCCTGACATCGGATGCAAGGCGTGGTGCCATGGCAAGCATGTCGTCGCGCCGGAGTGGCGCAACCCTCACCCCGCGCCGCACCGCCAGCCGCGCGAATGCCCCCAGAAACCGTTCCACGGCCTGCGCCCGATCGTCGTCCTGAAGCTCCCGTATCAGCAGACCGAGCATCCGATCCTTCAGGTCCAGGGCCGCCTTCTCATTGCCGCTCAGGACCTCCCACGCGGTGTCCAGCACCCACGGCTCGCGAAACAGCGGCGGCATTGGACAGGCCGCCATGGCCAGATAGCCCTGGAATCGTGCCGAGCCGGGCGGCGCCAATCTTCCGGCGGCGAGTTGGATGGAATGCAGCATGCCAGGATCTGCCAGCGTGCCGCTGCGATGCTCCAGGGCGGGCTCCCGCCCCCGTCTTGTTCGTCCAGGCATTGAACCCTCCTTGAGTGCCGGCGACCTGCCGGGAGGCATCCTCCCTGGCCAGACCCGCACTGAACTGCATCCGGCAGGAGCCTGCGCTCCGGCCGCGTCCAATCCAAGAATCTCAATGGGGCAACTCCCGCCCGTTCGGCCGCTGGAGGGCCGGAAGGCTGGTGTGTCGTCAACGAGCCGGAGTTCCACTACAACTACAGTATGGGGGTCGCCGTGGTCACGGCAAGAAAAGGGGTTCCTGCTCGAAGACGTCGAAGTCAACGCCTCGGAGGCGGCCCTCCCGGACTCTTCGGACCGCTGCCGCTTCGTCGACGATTCCACTCGTCCAAGCGACGATGACGAGGCTGGCTTCCGGGAGATGCCTGTGTTGCCGAGCTGCAGGGCCTCCGCCATCGGGCCCACTGCGGCGGCCACGGAGCCCGCGCTCAGACGCACCAGGTGCG
>SKKH01000136.1 GCA_007121555.1 Gemmatimonadota bacterium
CCTGCCCGGACCGCCTCCTCGAGGGCCGGGTCGGCCCCGGCGGGGAGATCGGTCAGGAGAACCCCCTGGGCCCCCACCTCCCGGGCGGTCGACACGAAGGCCTCAACGCCGAAGTGGTGCACCGGGTTCAGATAGGTGAAGAGCACCACCGGGGTCGAGCGTTCCAGACGGAACCGTCGCAGGAGATCCAGAGCTTTCCGGACCGACATCCCGGCCTCGAGGGCCTGGAACGTGGCCTTCTGGATCGTGGGACCATCGGCCAGCGGATCCGAGAAGGGGATTCCCAGCTCGATTACGTCGGCCCCGGCCTCGGCAGCGGCGTGCATCATGGCCAGACTGGTCTCCGCATCGGGGAATCCGGCGCAGATGTACGGCACCAGGGCGACCTGTCCCCGGTCCAAGCGGAGACGGAAGGCCGCCGCGATGCTGGAGGTGTCTGAAGCGGAAGAGGTGGGCATCAAGAGACTGGGTGAGGGGAAGAGGTCGAAGAGCAGGTCAGGTCACATAGTCCGCCACGCGGATGCCATAGCGATTCGCGTCGGCGGTCTTGATGATGCTGCGGCGTGGTTCTCCGGTCCGGGGATCGATCTGATCCAGCCGGACCACCGGTGGATCGGCCAGCGGCATACCCATGGTGTCGGAGATGATCTTCACCTGAGGCTGGTGCAGACGAGCCGGATCCGGGTTCGCCCGGGTCACCACCGCCAGTTCGAAGGTATCCAGGATGACCAGAGTCCCCACAGGATAGACCCCCGTGGCGGTGATCAGGGCCTTCACCACCGTCCGGTCCAGTCCCCGGACGGGATTCTCGAGCATCTCCTTTAGGACCTCGTCCGGGGGAGAGGGACGGTACTGGTAGCTCCGGATCGAGGTGCCGGCGTCGAAGGCGTCGGCCACCGCCACGATCCTCGAGTACAGACCGACTTCCCGGGGACGCCGACTGGGGGGATACCCGGTGAGGTCCAGCTTCATGTGATGCTCGTAGGCCATGAGCATCTGGCGCAGGGGGAGGTCGGAGAATCCCTTCACTTCGAAGAGCTCGAGCATCCCGTCGCTGGGATGGCGCCGCAGCAGACGCCAGTCCTCCTCGGTCAACTTCCCTGTCTTGTTCAGGGTCGACTCGGGAATCCGCATCTTCCCCACGTCGTGGAAGAGGGCCCCCAGGCCCAGGTCGTAGAGGTCGTTACGTCCCAGTCCCAGTCTCTGCCCGATGACCACGGAGAGAATGCAGACATTGACCGAGTGGGTGAAGGTGTAGGCGTCGAACTCCCGGAGATGGGTCATGGCCACGATGGAGGACTCGTTGGCCAGAACCTGGTCGACGATTCCCTGCACCGCACGCTTCACCTTTCGCACGTTCACCGCTCGACCGAGGCGCACGTCGGTCAGCAGCTCCTTTGCGGCCTGGACTCCCTGCGTATACGTGCGCCGGGCGCCCTCCACCGCATCGACGTCGTCACTCGTGGCAGGCCGATCCTGGATCTTCGAAATCCGGATCCGCTCCACTCCGGCACCCTCGAGCCCCTTCTGGACCGCTTCGAAGGGGTCGGGCTCGGCGGGAGACCGGAGAAGCAGACTCAGGAAGGGGGGCCATTCCTCACGGGCGATTCCCCGGTACACTGTGATCTCCCCCACTTCGTGCCCTCGGAGCGTCTCGGCGATGGAGCCGAAGGTGGAGTAGTTCCGGAGATCCAGGCGGAGCCGTTCCTCGTTGATGAAGAAGAAGTCACCCACGAGCTGAATCTCCACCGCCCCCTCCGACTCCAGCACATTCGCCACGATCTGCTGGAGTTCATCCAGACCCCTCTGGACGACATCGTTGTCCAAGGGGTAGAACCGAAGCGCTCGGAAGGCGGCGTACATCCCCGTGAGGAGCCTCCGTCCCACGTCCTGAATGGACTCGGTGGGATCGGGACTCGGCCCGCGATCCCCGTTCGTCGCCAGCTCGGATCCGACGCGTCCCTCCATCATCCCTCGCCCTCCTCACGGTTTCCGCGGCTGAGGACCCGATTCACCGCCGAACGCACGGCCGGCTCCGAATCATCTCGGGCGCGCTCGAGGGCCTGAACGGCCGTCGGATCTTCGATTCGACCGAGAGCCAGGGCCGCGCAGGCCCGGAGCTCGGGGAGCTCTCTCCGGCCCAGAAGACTCCTGTGGTTGAGCACTCGGGAAAGCAGCGCGACACCATCGGGACCCGCCAGGTCCGCGTATGCCTCGAAGAAGGCCATCTTCTCCGTGAGATCGGCCTCCTTGAATTCCTTCCCCTCCAGGATCCGACCCAGGGTGTCCTTCGCCGGGATGTACTTCACCTCGGCCAGTACCCTGGCGGCTCCGACCCGTAGATCCCGCTCGTCCTGGAACAGCGTTCGCTCGAGTTCCTCGGCCAGGGCGGTGGTGGGCAGGCGCCGAGCCGCATCCAGCACCGCTCCCTGAACCACTGGCGAGCCGCTACGCAGGAGTTCCACCAAGGTCGGCACGGAGGCCTTGTGCCTGAGGCCTCCCAGGAGCCGAACTGCACCTGCCACCACGACGGGATCGGGATCCGACAGGAAGGTGGCGATCCGGTCCTCCTCGCCCCGGGCGAGGGTGCGCGTGGCCGTGCGAAGCGTTCTCCGCGCCTCCGGGCGTGTCACCTCTTCGATGCGAGCAAGGAGGGGTCCCAGCGCCGACGGCTTCAGGTGGCGCAGGAGGAGCCCCAACTCCTCGCCGTCCTCCGGAATCGCACCGTCTTCGAGCGCATGCACCAGCTCACGAACGGCATCCGGAGAGGAGAATTCATCCAGAAGGGTACGAATCTGTTCGCTGGCTTCCGGGGCCAGGGGAACGTCGAGTTTCAGTCGCTCTTCCACCTCCTGAAGGAGTCGAGCGGAATGGGAGAGCGCCCCCTGGGCCAGGAAGGTGGGAAGGAGCTGACGCAGGGCCGAAACGATTTCCTTCTGGCGACCCGTATCAGTGTTTGAATCCTCGAGCCGGTCGAAGAGGGCGTTCAGGACATCGAGGCGAAGATCGCGCTTGAGCTCGGCACGATAGAGTTGCTCGACGTAACTCCGCTCCCCCTCGTCCAACGCGTACAGGGTGGGGTTGAAGTCCTCCGGCCGGATGGCACCGGTAGGGGCCTCGGCCCCCTCGTCACCGTCCAGAGTGGCCGCCAGCTCCTCCTGGCTGGGCGCCTCGGTTCCAAACTCCCCGGTCAGGATTTCACCCACCTCGAAGCGTTCATCGGAGGACGGCTGACTTCGGAGGAGGGTGCCCTCGGGAAGGAGGTCCACAGCCCCGTACTCGAGGAAGGAGAGATCCAGGTCCCAGAGGAGAGTCACCAGGTCGTCCTCGGAGGATCTGGAGGCCCTGACCCTCTGGAGAACGTCAAGGAGGACCTCCATCTCGTCATCCTCGATCCCCTTGCGAAAGGTCAGCTCCCGGATTCCATCCCTGTAGAGAAGGAATGACAGCGAGCTGGAGCGATTGTCCTCCCGATACACATCCTGGCCCATCCAGAGGAAGCGATCCTCGTCCACGAGAATCTCCAACTCGTCGCGATCGGCCCAGACCGTCTGGAACGCCTCCCGGAGATTGGCGAGAAACCGACGGTAGACCGGGTTGTTCCGGTCGTACAACTGATACGACCGGAGAGCCTTGGACAGGGTCAGAAACAGATCCTCCACCGCTCCGACTGGAAGAGAGGCAGGGTCTTCCCAGTCGACGGCACCTGCAGGAGGATTCGAGTCTTGGGGCAGTTCCACCACGGCCATCTCCGCGTCGTCGCGTTCCTCGGGGGCGATCGGTGACCGACGCTGCGGCCCGGGGTCCGCCGCGTCAAGCATTCAGAGAAGCGACCCTCGCCCCTCCACCTTGGCCACATGGGCCACGTCCTTGTCCCCACGGCCGCTGAGATTCAGAACGCAGGGGCCCCGTTCAAGCAGTTGCACTCCGTCCCGGAGAAGGTACGCCACGGCGTGCGCAGTCTCCAGTGCCGGGATGATCCCCTCGAGTTCGGAGAGGAGGTGGAAGGCGGAAAGTGCCTCGCTGTCGTCGACGGACACATACCGGGCCCGACCCGCGTCCTTGAGATAGGAGTGCTCCGGCCCCACGCCCGGATAATCCAGACCGGCCGATACCGAATGGGCGGGGGCCACCTGACCGTCCTCATCCTGCAGAAGGTACGAAAGGGCGCCGTGGAGCACTCCGGGCGTCCCTGCCGAGAGGGACGCCGAGTGGCGACCGGTGGCGAGACCTTCCCCTGCCGCCTCAACTCCGATGAGGGCGACGTCCTCGTCGGCTACGAAGGGATGGAAGATCCCCATGGCGTTCGACCCTCCTCCCACACAGGCCACGACCGAGCCGGGAAGCCGACCCTCGACCTCGAGGATCTGGCTTCGAGACTCCTGACCGATGACGGCCTGGAAGTCCCTCACCATCCGCGGAAAGGGGGAGGGCCCCACCACCGAGCCGATGATGTAGTGGGTCGTCTCCACATTGGTGACCCAGTCGCGGATGGCCTCGTTCGTCGCGTCCTTGAGGGTCTTGGTGCCCGAGCGAACCGGACGCACGTCCGCCCCCAGGAGCTCCATCCGAAACACGTTCAGCGCCTGACGTTCCACGTCCTCGGCGCCCATGTAGACCACGCAATCCAGATCGAAAAGGGCGCAGGCGGTGGCGGTGGCCACGCCGTGCTGACCTGCTCCGGTCTCGGCGATGATCCGTCGCTTGCCCATGCGTCGAGCCAGAAGCGCCTGACCGATGGTGTTGTTCACCTTGTGGGCGCCGGTGTGGTTGAGGTCTTCCCGCTTCAGGTAGATGGGACCGGCGCCCACCGCCTCCTCCAGGCGCCGGGCTCGGAAGAGGGGAGTGGGACGACCCACGAAATCCCGAAGCAGCGCGTCGAACTCGGCTTTGAAGCCCTCGTCCCCGCGAGCGTCCTTGTAGGCCGCCTCGAGTTCGTCCAGGGCGGCGATGAGGGTTTCGGGTACGTACCGCCCACCGAAGGCTCCGAACCGCGTATCCTCTGCCGGGGTGGTTTCCGAATTCGGGGCGGGGTCTGCGACTGCGTTCTTGATCATGGCTCCCTTTCCTTCGTGGATTCCTTCCTGCCGGTCAGCTCTACCGAGGCGCACATCGTCTCCCCCGGATCCTTCGGCGCCCTCCTATCCACTCGCCTCCGCCGCCCTGGCTGCAACCAGGAACGCATGGACGAGGTCCGGATCCTTCACTCCGGGTTCCGTTTCCACCCCGGAACTCACATCCACGATGTCAGGCCGAAGTCGGGCCACCGCATCCCCGACGTTCCCGGGACCCAGCCCGCCGGCGACTCCAAGCTGCAGGTCGGGAGGGATCTCCGCCCGAGCGGCCATCAGGGCCTCCCAGGGAAACGTGCGGCCGGTGCCGCCCAGCTTGTCGGCGTGCCATCCATCGAGGAGGAGGGCATCGGCCCTACCTCCATATCTGGACGCGGCGATGAGGATGTCGTCAGGGGAACGGACCCGGACCGCCTTCCATAGTTCCCAGGGCCCCTCCTGACGCAGGGCCTCGAGGAGTGAAGGAGGTTCGGAACCGTGGAGCTGGATCACCTGCGCTTCGGCCCGGCGAGCGGACTCCGTCAACTCTCCCTCGGGCAGATCGGCGGTCACGAGGACCAGGGGTCGCCCAGCGGCTCGCCCCAGCCGGAGGGCGGTGGCCACGTCGACACAACGGGGAGAGGAGCGTACGAGGATGGCGCCCACGAGGTCGGCCCCGGCCGCCCCGGCGGCTCGGGCGTCGACCTCCCTGGTGAGACCACAGATCTTGACCCTCATGCCGCGCCCGTCACGAGCGGGAGGACTCACCCGAGTGCTCCCCGGGAACTCGGGGGGACCGGGGCACGCCCGAAAGCAGGGCCGCCCCCTGAGCGGGATCGCCGGCCCGAACCAGGGCTTCTCCCACCAGGATCGCGTCGACCCCTCGGCTGCCCAGGGCTTCCACCTGGTCCCTCCGGGAGATGCCGCTCTCGGAAACCAGGACCACCTCATCGGGCACATCGGCCAGGAGGTCCATCGTGACCTGGAGGTCCGTACGGAAGCTCCGTAGATCCCGGTTGTTCACCCCCAGGATTCGGGCTCCGCAGCTCACGGCCCGCTCCAACTCCGCGCCGTCATGGACTTCGATCAGGGCCGACATCCCCAGCTCTTCGGTCAGGAGCCGGTACTCGCGGAGCTGGCTGTCATCCAGGATCCGCACGATCAGAAGAATGGCGTCGGCCCCCCCACTCCGGGCCTCCCAGATCTGCCGCTCATCGATGATGAAGTCCTTTCGCAGCACCGGAAGCTCGACCTTTCCCCGGACGCCGGTCAGATCGTCGAGAGAACCCTGGAAATACTCGCGGTCCGTGAGAACCGAGAGCGCGCGGGCCCCGCCGGCCTCGTAGGCCTGAGCTTGTTTCACCGGATCCAGTTCGGGATCAATGGCTCCGGCTCCTGGCGAGCGACGCTTCACTTCAGCGATGAGGGAGACCGCACGGCCGTCCCCTCGAAGCGCTCCCTCGAAATCCCGAGGAGAGGGTGCGGCTGCGGACAGGCGGACGAGATCAGTCCCTCGATCCCGCAGGGCCTCCACCTCCCTCCTCTTCGTCTCGACGATGCGCGAAAGGATGTCCGGCGTGGTATCGGTAGAGGATCCGGTCACGAGCCGCTCCTTGCGAACTGGGTGATCTTCGGGTATTCTTCGCTTCGGGTCCTGTTCGGGATCATCCCCGGGGATGGTTCCGGGCCCTCGCCGCCACACGGCGCCCCTGAACCGGGAGGAGAAGATGGCCCTGACGAAGCGACAGAAACTGATACTGGACTACATCGGAGAGTACATCCAGGCCAACGGCTACGCCCCCAGCTTCGAAGAAATCGCCGAAGCCTTCGGGTACCAGTCGCTGGCCACGGTGCACGAACATGTAAGCAATCTGGAGCGGAAGGGCTACATCCGGAAGTCCTACAACCAGAGCCGCTCCATCGAGCTCGTCCGGGGTCACGCTCAGGCCGGAGCCATCGAGCTGCCGCTCCTGGGCGAGGTGGCCGCGGGTCAACCCATCGAGGCCGTGCCGGATGCGGAAACCGTTCTCGTTCCACCGGACCTGCTGCGAAAGCGAGGAGAAAACTACGTCCTTCGCGTGGTCGGAGACTCGATGATCGAAGAGCAGATCCGCGACGGCGACTACATCATCGTGAACAGCCGGCCCAATGCCGAAGAAGGTGAAATGGTGGTGGCGCTGATCGAAGGTGATTCGGCCACGGTGAAGAAACTGTATCGGGAGCGCGACGGTCGAATCCGGCTCCAACCCGCCAACGAGCGGCTCGAGCCCATGTACTTCAACGCCGAAGACGTGACCGTCCAGGGCGTGGTCGTCGGTGTGATCCGCCGGTACTGATTCCCCTACGAGGCTCGACACATGCGACGGACGTTCATGATCGGTACCACGACCCGATGGAGCACCCGGGTCCTCCTGGTGGGCCGGCGTAAGCCGTCCACCTTCCCCGGCCCCTGGAGGGTGAAGGCCGTCATCCGCGACGATGCCGCGCCTGCGTGGCGCGATCCCGGTCCCCGATCCTCCCCAGGTGGCGCTTCCAAGAACCCCTCAGCCAGGACGAGCTGACGAGGATCCTGCGGCTCAGTCCTCGCGACCCTCTCGGGCCGTGACCTCCACGAGGCTCGCCAGCGTTCGCGCCGCGGATCCAGAGTCCACCGCCTCGGCGGCCTGCTCCACCCCAGCCCTCAGTCCTTCCACCATGCCCGCCACATAGAGCGCCGCCGCGGCGTTCAGGAGCGTCACCGTGCGGGCTCCTCCCCGCTCGTCCCCCTCCAGCACCTGGCGAATGAGGTCCGCGTTCTCTTCAGGTTCGCCCCCGGCGATCTCCTCGGCCGTGGTCGACCCCAGGCCGAGTTCGCCGGGAGACACCCGGTAGCGCCGCAGGACCCCACCGGAGAGTTCGGCCACGAGGGTGTCACCGATGGGACTCATCTCGTCCATTCCAGGGAGCCCATGCACGACCAGCGCCCGCTCATGACCCAGTGCCTGGAGAGCCTCGGCGATGAGAGGGAGCAGGTCGGGATCGGCTACTCCCACCACCTGCCGGCGGACGCCGGCCGGATTCGTGAGGGGGCCCAGCAGATTCATGATGGTGGGGATGGCCAGTTCACGTCGTACCGGACCCACGTGGCGCATGGCCGGATGAAGGAGCGGGGCGAACATGAAGACGATCCCGACCTCGTCCAGGACCCGACCCATCGCGTCGGCCGACAGCTCCAGGTTGACTCCGAGCGCCTCCAGCACATCGGCGCTCCCGCTGCGGGACGAAAAAGAGCGGTTGCCGTGTTTGGCCACCCGGGCTCCGGCACCGGCGGCGACGAGCGCAGCTGCGGTGGAGATATTGAAGGTGGTGACGGTCCCTCCACCGGTCCCGCACGTATCGATGAGTTCCTCGGGATCCCGGCTGGTCACAGGGACCATGGCTCCTCTCAGAGCTCGCACGCCCCCTGCGACTTCGGACGGGGCGTGTCCCCGGGCCCGGAGTCCGGTGAGCAGGGCGGCCATCTGGACCGGCGAGGCGTCCCCGGACATCACCCGTCGAAAGGCGGCTTCGGCCTCGGCTTCGTCAAGGAGGTGCCCGTCCGCCACTCGGGCGATGATCTCGGTGAGTTCCATGCTCCGACCTGCTCCTTCGAGGATGTCCATTGCAGTGATTGAATCCGGCCCACTCGGAGCGGGCATCGGGGCGGCCTGCACGCTATACAGCCTGGAGAACGGGGTCAAGCAGCATCGGTTGACAGGGGTCACCCCCTTTCTACCTTTGCCGCTGTGACCTCGACGACGCGATATGCCCTGACGATCCAGTACGACGGATCCGCCTTTCACGGCTGGCAGTTTCAGCCCGATGTGAGGACGGTGCAGGGTGAGGTCGAGAGCGTGCTGCAGACCCTTACAGGAGCTCGGCGACCCGTGGTGGGGTCGGGCCGGACTGACCGAGGTGTCCACTCCCTGGGACAGGTCGCGTCGATAGATGTTCCCTCCGAGCGATGGTCGGCCGTGGAGCTTCGCCGGGCCATGAACGCCCTCCTCCCCAGGGGAATCTGGATCGCCGAGCTGCGGCGAGTCCCCTCTGACTTCCACCCCCGGTTCGACGCCCGGCGCCGTGGGTACCTCTACCGGGTCGGGACGGTCCCCGAGGCCCACTCTCCCTTTCACCGGCCCTGGTGCTGGCCCCTGGCCGATGAGCCGGTGGAGGTGGATCTCCTCCGGCAGTGCGCCGAGCTCATTCCGGGGGAGCGGTCCTTCCGCCGCTTCGCCAAGGCGGGCCAGCCCCATCGGGGAGAACGCTGCCAGGTGTTCTCCGCCGTTTGGGAGCCCTGGGGCGCCACAGGGCTCCACTTCCGCATCACCGCGAACCGGTACTTGCACCACATGGTTCGTTATCTTGTGGGCACCATGGTGGAGGTGGCCGCAGGACGGCGCACCGTCGCGGAGATGAACGAGCTTCTCACGGATCCCGACACGTCCCTTCGCACCTCTCCACCGGCCCCACCCGAAGGGCTCTTCCTGGAGGTGGTGGAGTACGAGAACGGGCGCCTGGGACATCATCCGGATCGGGATCCGGGCAAACCAGGGCCTCCGCCCATCCACGCAGCCGCGCACCCATTGGAGAGGGATACTGAATGAAGATCTTCCTGGACACCGCTGACCTTTCGGAAATCCGGAGGGCGGCCGATGCGGGACTCATCGACGGGATCACCACCAATCCCTCGCTCCTGGCCAGCGGAGCCGGTGATCGGGAGCCGGCTGAGCTCTTCCGGGAGATCGCGGAGATCGTGGATGGGCCGGTTTCGGCCGAGGTCGTGGCCACCGAGACCCCGACCATGGTGGAAGAAGGAAAGCGGTTGGCCGCCCTCCACGACAACATCGTGGTGAAGGTCCCGCTGACCGAAGCCGGCCTCCGAGCCTGTCGCCAGCTTCGCGATACAGGAATACGCGTCAATGTGACCCTCTGTTTCTCCGCAGTTCAGGCCCTTCTGGCCGCCAAGGCCGGGGCTACCTTCATCTCTCCCTTCGTGGGTCGCCTCGACGACGTGGGGCAGGACGGGATCGAGTTGGTGGCGGAGATCCGGGAGATCTACGACGAATATGGAATCGAAACCGAGATCCTGGCCGCCTCCCTCCGCCACCCGAAGCACGTGCTCCAGTCCGCGCTGATCGGGGCCGACTGCGCCACGCTTCCCCCCAAGGTGCTCTACCAGCTCCTCAAGCATCCCCTCACCGATGTGGGGCTGGAGCGATTCCTGGCGGACTGGGAGACCCTGGGCCGGGATCTCTGACCACTCTCCAACGCCGCTTCCTCGAATTTCATGGCTCGAACTCCCCTTCTCCGCCGATTCCTCCCGTTGGCAATCCTGGCCGCGGTGGCCTCGGCCTGCCTGGACGACGCCGAGGCCACCGCGCACCTGAGTGCGTCTCCCGCCTCCGAGGACCGCTCGATCCGAGCGAATCAGGGGGTTCCTCCGGGCGCCTCGGGCCAGGACATCGCCCAGGAGCGGGAAACCGCCGTGGTCCGCGCCGCCGAGCGGGTCTCGCCCTCCGTGGTCACGGTGAACGTGATCCGGACGCAGCAGGTCCGGCTCCGAGATCCCTTCGACGACTTCTTCGGGGGCTTCTTCGGCCCTCAGAGAAGTCGAACCCAGGCCCGACGGGTGCCTTCGCTGGGCTCGGGCTTCGTGGTGGATGATCGAGGGACGATCCTCACGAACGACCACGTGGTTCGGGGGGCCGAGCGGATCCTGGTGACTCTTCCCGACGGTCGCGATGTGGAGGCTCGACTGATCGGCACCGACGAAGCCACCGATGTGGCGGTCCTGGCCGTGGAGCTTCCCGATCTCCCGGTCGCACCCCTGGGCACGACCTCGGACCTCATGATCGGGGAGTGGGTGGTGGCCTTCGGAAACCCCTTCGGCAACCTGATTTCGAACCCGGAGCCCACCGCCACTGTGGGTGTGATCTCCGCCCTGGGCCGGCATGTGGTGCCCTCGCAGGAGGATCGAGGCTTCTACCTGGGCATGATCCAGACCGATGCGGCGATCAATCCCGGCAATTCCGGAGGTCCCCTGGTGAACGCACTGGGCGAGGTGGTGGGGATGAATGCCTCCATCTTCTCCAGGGGTGGAGGGAGCGAGGGGGTCGGATTCGCGATTCCCATCGAGAGGGTTCTCCGCATCGCCGACGACCTGATCGAGCATGGCGAGGTGCGTCGAGCCTGGGTCGGTCTGGACGTCGAGCCTGAAGAGGCCGACGAGTTCGGACGGACCAGGGGCGTCCGTGTGAGCCGCGTCAGCCAGGGCTCTCCGGCGGATCGGGCAGGGCTCAGAAGTGGCCAGCGCCTCACCGTCGCCAACGAGCGCCGTCTCGTGTCCCCCCTGGACTTCGAGGCCCTCCTTCTGGACCTTCGGGTGGGAGATGAGTTGTGGATCCAGGTCGACGGGACCTCCGATCCGGTGCGGATCCAGGCCGAGAACTTCCCCGCCCTTCCCGCCGAACGGGTCACGATCCTCCGGGATCTCGAGGTCACCACCCTGACCCCACCGGCCCGAGACGAGCGGGGGATCGGGAGTGAGGCCGGGGCGCTCGTGACGGGGATCTCTCTCGATCTGCAGCGGATTCTGGGGCTTCGTGAAGGTGATGTGATCGTGGGAATCAACCGACAACGGATCGGGAGCGCCGAGGAGCTGGCGGAACTCCTCTCAGAGATCCCGGCCCGCTCCAGGGTCCAGTTCATCTTCGAGCGCAACCGTGGGCTGAGCTCCACCACCTTCGTTCTGGGACGATGAATTCACAGCACACCCCTGCGGGAGCGGCCCGACCACAGGCCCTGCTCCCTAGAAGGCTGTTGAAGAACAGGAGCGACCGCCGTTGGGAGCGCCAGGCCGCTGGATCCAAGGCGGCTCGCCGCAGGCATAGCGGACGAGCTACGTCCAGGCGAGCCAACGCCGGAGGCG
>SKKH01000073.1 GCA_007121555.1 Gemmatimonadota bacterium
GAAGGGTCCATCAGCCACGGTACAAGGACGCGAGACCTTCGTGGGCTCGTCCTATCTCTGGGCCACGCCCCGGGACTGGGCCCGGCTCGGCCAGTTCCTCCTGCAGGACGGGGTGTGGGACAGGGAGGAGATCCTGCCTCCGGGCTTCGCGGCATGGATGCGGGAGCGGGTGCCCTCCAACGGGAACGCCTTCGGCCGGGGCCACCTCAGGCCCCGGGGGCCGGACCTCGCCGGGGCCCCCCATCCGGATGAGGCCCGGATCCCCGCGGATGCGTTCTGGCTGATGGGCCATGACGGCCAGCACATGGCGGTGGTGCCTTCGTGGGAGCTGATCGTGCTCCGGATGGGGCTCACCCCGGAGCCGCTGGGATACAGGCCCCAGCCCCTGGTGGCGGCGGTGGGGGAGTTGGCTCGTGAGGTGGAGGACTCCAAACCCTCCTCACAGAGGTAGCGCACGCAGCCCGACCTCTCGAAGGGCGCTCGAATCCCCTAACCGTTATGTTGGACAGGCGTGGTCAGGCCGCAGCGTCTGGTGCCCCCGCTCCGGCCGGGCGTGCTTGGTCGGGCTCCCTCAGCGGCAGGGGTCGCCAATCCGCCTCGCGCTCCAGGATCGCGGCGATGGTTTCAGGCACCGTGTCGCCGTCGAACGCGGGCTGTCCTGTGAGGATCTCATAGAGTACGCATCCGAAAGCCCAGATGTCGGATGGCCCGTCCGCCGACTCTCCCGTGAGCCGTTCCGGGGCCATATAGCTAGCTGTGCTGACCATCCGGCCCGTGCCGACTCCGCTAGTCTCGTCGCCCGAGTCCTCGCTCCTGCGCACCGTCGACATGGAACGGGCCAGCCCGAAGTCCATGACCTTGACCCGGTCGGACCGGGTGAGCATGACGTTGGCGGGCTTGAGGTCCCCGTGGGCGAGGTCCTGGTCGCGGGCCTGCTCCACGGCGCCCGCGACGGCGGTTGCCCAGGTCAGCGCACGGTCGAGGGGAGCCCGTCCTCTCCGGAGTCGTGCGGCCAGCGTCTCACCCTGCACGTACTCCATGACGATGAACGGCCGGTTTTCGGTCTCGCCCAGCTCGAAGACCCGACATACCGCCGGGTGATCGAGAGAGGCGGCGGCACGCGCCTCGCGTCGGACGCCCCTTCCGGGAGGGCCTCGGATCAGATGCTCCGCCGGGACCTTGATTGCCACCCGGCGCCCGAGGGTCCCGTCGTGGGCGAGCAGACATCGCCCATCCCACCTGAGCCCAGGTGTTCGACGATCTGGTAGCGGCCGAGGACGGTGCCAGGCGAAAGGTTGGAGCTAGAGGACGGTGCCAGGTAATCCCCGGGCATCCCCACCTCTGCGGCCAGCAGCGAGGCGACATCCGCCCGCATGGACTCGACGTCGCAGGCCTCCCCGAGCCAGGCCTCCCGCTCGTCGGGAGGCAGGGATCGCGCCTCCAGGAAGAGCTCCTCGACCCTTCGGTGCCGGTCAGACACGCTGTTCGCCTCCGACGTCCAGTTCTCGGCGCAGCCAAACCCGGGCCGCAGCCCACTCCCGCTCCACCGTCGCTCTCGACAGGCCGAGGGCGCGGGCGACCTCGGGGACCGTCAGCCCAGCGAAGAAGCGGAGCTCGACCACCTGGGCCCCGCGTGGGTCGAGCTCCGCCAGCTTGTCCAGCGCCATGTCCAGCTCCACCAGGTCGGCCGAGCTCTCCATCGCAACGACGACCGAATCGAGGGGAGAGTCCGGGACGCCGCCGCCTCGCTTGGCGGCCTTGCGGCGACGTGCGTGGTCCACGAGGACACGACGCATGGCCTGGGACGCGACAGCGAGAAAGTGGCCTCGGTTCTTCCAGGCCATGCGCTCCTGACCGGCCAAGCGCATGTAGGCCTCATGGACGAGCGCCGTGGTCTGGAGGCTGTGGTGTGCCGGCTCCTTTCGCCGGCGGAGAGCCGCGATACCTCGGAGTTCGCTGTAGAGAATGGCGAACAGCCGCTCACCGGCCTGCCGCTCCCCTGCCCTGGCAGCGATCAGAAGCTGAGAGATCTCGCTCGCCGACGATCCGTTCACCTGGAGCCCCCGCGTCCGTTCCGCACCGACGTCGCGTCGGCCTGTGAGGGGATCCTCCCCCGCGGGCTGCGCGGGTACGTGAAGGGCGCTGAACGCGGGGCTGTCGAGAAAGCGGCGACCGGGAATCCACCGATCGACTCGTCGCCCTGACCGGAGCGGAGGATACTTCCGACGTAACGACGCCACGTGGTTGCCGTCACTTCGCCGAACGTAGGCCGCTCCTATGTCGGGGGGCAAGTGTCGAATCCCGGCGAAGGTCCGGCATGCATGAGGGGCTACGCCCCGGTTTTACGCGGTTAAGGGTGAAGAGCGCTTGTTGCAGCGCGATCACCCCATCACCCGGAGGCTTCCAATGCGTACCTTTCACAGAGCGATCCTCACGGCCCTCCTCTCGCCGCTGCTCCTCTTGAGCGCGTGCGCCGACGAGGGGACGACCGCGCCGCACGCGGATTCGGTCGCCCAGCAATCCACCGTCGGCGACGTCGCTCTCCAGGAGCTGCCGCCGATCCACGTCGAGTTACTCACCGGCCGTCACGTGTTCAAGGACGATGTGGCCATCCAGATCCGGAACAAGCCGGATGGGCGCCGGACGGGGGTTTCGAACGTCCGGGACGCAACCCATCTCGTCGTGGCGAAGATCACCATTCAGCCGGGCGCGCGGTTCCCGTGGCACACCCATCCCGGTCCGGTGGCAGTCGCCTTAGCGGAAGGCGATTTCGTGTACGTCTACGCCGACGACTGCGTTCGGCGCGATTACTCGGGCGGCGCCTTCATCGACCCGGGCTTTGACAACGTCCACATGGCGTACAACCCGAGCGAGACGGACGTGACCGTGGCCATCGCCACCTTCTTCGGCGTCCCCGCGGAAGGACCGCTCACGATCCCCGTGAGCCCCGAAGAGGGCGAGGCCCTGGACGAACAGTGCGGTTTCGAGCCGGCGGTGGCGCACGCCCACTGAGGAGGGACGATCCGCTGCGCCGGCTCAGGGAGCCCCCGCCCCCGCCCTGTCGGCCGGGCGGGGGCTCTCGCTCCCTGCCGCACGGACCCTACCGAACTGAACCGCCCCGGTTTCATCGGAGACTCGGTGAGTTGAGTCCGGCGGGCTCGGGTTGAGCCTCCAGACGAGTGTAGTAGGCCTGCTCGTACTCCGCAGGGGGTACGTGGCCGATCGGCCCGAGGAGGCGGTGGGTGTTGAACCACCAGACCCATTCCAGGGTGGC
>SKKH01000102.1 GCA_007121555.1 Gemmatimonadota bacterium
GGCGAATCTCTGACTCACCACACTAGTAACGGAGGAATCCGAGGAGAGCCTGGAAGCCGGGGTATCCGAGCCTCCGGGAGCGCTACCGCCGAAACTGGCGAGCGAGGCCACGGAAGGAGGCGCGCAACGGACCCGCAGAATCGGAGCGGAAGGGAGCTGGGAACCTTACCGGAACCCGTGTACGTTGTGGTCTGACAGTGGATTGGACTGCATTCGACACACGGGTCCGAGCGAGGGGCCAGGCGCGGTCGACCCGTGCCAGAGGGCAATGCCTCGAGACCCCCTTCCACTCCGGCTCCAGATGTTTATGTTTCCTCCTCCTGGAGAAATACTCGATACGTCACCTTATTTCCGATCGGATCCGTTTCACAGGTTTCGATGCGGTCCCGGCGAGAGCCGGATGGCGATCTGAAACTTCTCCGGGCCCCCTTCGTAGGGGAGGATGAAGACGGGAAAAACAGCTCCCCTTCATCAGGAGATTCGAAATCATGATACACATACAAAGGAGCCATCCAATGGCTATGCTTTCTTCTCGGAGCCACCGGTTCACCCGGTCTCACAACTACAACCTTCCCGAGTACCGGAACCCGGCCCCGCGGGGCCAGAAGAGCCGGATTTCACTGGTCGTTCCGGCCACTCATGAACGCACGCCGAGCCAGCGGGCTGCCCGCAACGACGTGAAGGAGTAATCCCAAGGGCGCCCGACCGGGCTCTGCCCGGTTCGGTTGATTCGGAATGTGAAGGGGTTCGGCGTGAGAGCGCCGGGCCCCTTTTGCGTTGACGCGGGCGATGGCCCGCTCCCCCCTACTTGACAGCCTGGCCACCGGGCCGTACCTGTGATCGACCCTTTGCACTTCAGAACTTCGGGATCCGTCCTCTACGAAAGGGACGACACCCGTGAACCGTGCCGGCGACCCCGTGACCGCGATCCGTATTACAACGCTTGGGCTCCTTACCAGCCTCCTCGGCCTCCTCTTTACGGAGCGTCGGGGAGGGAGCCTTCGCCTGTGCGCCGGACCGGGATGATCTGATTCAGACCAGGAACGCAGCAGGACGACGGGCCCTCTCCCATCGAGAGGGCCCGTTTTTCATTGTCCCCGTCCGAGCCCTGTCCCCGGGCCGGGACCATATCTCCGACAGGAAAGCGAGAGCGAACGACCATGGACCGGATCCTGATCTTCGACACCACGCTCCGAGACGGGGAGCAATCTCCCGGAGCCACCATGAGCACCCGGGAGAAGCTCCGGATGGCCCACGCCCTGGATGAGCTCGGGGTCGACATCATGGAGGCCGGCTTCCCGGTCAGCTCCCCAGACGACTTCCTGGCGGTGCAGAAGATCGCCCGGGAGGTGACCCGGCCCTGCGTCACGGCGCTGGCCCGGGCCCACTCCCGAGACGTGGAAGTGGCAGCCCGGTCGCTGGAGGAGGCCGCCAATCCCCGGATCCACGTCTTCCTCGCTACGTCTCCCATTCACCTCGAGAAGAAGCTCCGGATCTCCGAGGAGGAGTGCCTGGATCGAACGGCCGCGGCGGTGGCCCAGGCCCGCAGCCTGGTCGATGACGTGGAGTTCAGCGCCGAGGACGCCACCCGCACCCCCCTTCCCTTCCTGACCCGGGTGGTCCAGGTGGCGGTGGAGGCGGGAGCCACCACCATCAATCTCCCCGACACGGTGGGTTATGCCCATCCAGCGGAGATCCACCACATGATCACGACCCTCCGGGAGCAGGTGCCGGGGGTGGACGGGATCGTCCTGTCGGTCCACTGCCACGACGACCTCGGACTCGCCACAGCCAACTCCCTGGCCGGGGTCGAGGCCGGAGCCCAACAGGTGGAATGCACCATCAACGGCATCGGCGAGCGGGCGGGGAACGCCGGTCTGGAGGAGGTGGTCATGGCCATCCAGCTCCGCCACGATCGGACGGGCAAGACCACCGGGATCAATACGCGCCGGCTCTATCCCACGAGCCGACTCCTCTCCCAGATCACCGGAATCCATCCCCAGCCGAACAAGGCCATCGTGGGCAAGAACGCCTTTGCCCACGAGGCGGGGATCCACCAGGACGGGATGCTCAAGGAGAGCACCACCTACGAGATCATGGATCCTCACATGGTGGGAGTCCCGGAAAGCCGCCTGGTACTGGGGAAGCACTCCGGACGACACGCCCTCCGCAGCCGGTACAAGGCGCTGGGGCACGAGATCAACGACGACGAGCTGGGCCAGGCCTACCGCCTCTTCAAGCTCCTGGCCGATCAGAAGAAGGACATCCTGGACGAAGACCTCCTGGCCATCCTCCACTACGGGGCCATGGACGACGTGCCGGCGCACTACAAGCTCATCGACCTCCGGGTCGAGTGCGGGGGGAAGTGGTCCACGGCCCGCCTCTCCCTCACCGAGCAGGGCGGCCCGCCACGGGAGGCGACGGCCCGGGGCGACGGCCCCATCGCCGCGGCGCTGGCCGCCGTGGACGAGGCCGTGGACGAACGGATCCGCTTGGAGGAGCTGACCATCCGAGCCGCCACCCCGGGACGGGATGCAGTGGGAGAGGTGACCCTTCAGGCCCTGATCAGGGGGATCGCCTTCACCGGACGGGGCGCATCGACCGATGTGGTGGATGCCGCGGTCCGCGCGTACCTTCACGCCCTGAACAAGGCGGCCAGGGCCAGGGTCTTGGAGGCTCGGGCCCTGCAGGCCGCCGGCGACCTCTGGGGAGTGTGACATGGCGAATCAGCACAAGGTGGTTCTGCTCCCCGGAGATGGGATCGGTCCCGAGGTGACCCGGGCGGCGGCTCAGGTTCTGACTGCGGCCGCCGAACTCTTCGACATCCCTCTCGAGACGGAGGAGCACCTGGTGGGATGGGCTGCGGTGGGCGAAGCCGGAGACCCCCTTCCCCCCGAAACGCTGGCGGCCTGCAGGGGAGCCCGCGCGGTATTCCTGGGAGCGGTCGGTCATCCCGACGCCGATGGGGAGCCTCCCGAGCGGCGGCCCGAAACCGGACTCCTCGCTCTCCGGACGGAACTGGGCTGCTACGCCAACCTCCGTCCACTCCGGGTCACCGCCGCCACGTCCGGAGCCTCACCGCTGCGACCGGAGCGAGTCCGGGGCACGGACATGATGATCGTTCGAGAGCTGGGGGGAGGTCTCTACTACGGCACGCCCAGGGAGCTCTCCCTGACGCCCCCGCGCTCAGCGTTCAATACCCTGAGATACTCGGAGGACGAGATCCGGCGAATCGCCGCGATGGGCTTCGAGGTGGCCGCCC
>SKKH01000019.1 GCA_007121555.1 Gemmatimonadota bacterium
CTACCGCCCCAGGATCCAGGCCGAGATGGCTTCGAGCGCTACCGGAGCGAAGGTCTCCTCGATCTGGGCGTACTCCGCCGGGGCCCCGGTCTCCGCTGTCTGGAATAGGTGGTTCAGCCCCGGCAGGATCCGCACCTCCGCCTCCGGCGCGCCTGCCAGCGCCCGCTCCAGCTCCGGGTGGTTCTCCTCCGCGGGCACCTGGGTGTCCTTGCCTCCGAGCAGGACCAGCGCCGGGATGTCGAGCTGGGACAGGTGCTCCCGGGGGTCGTACGCCAGGAAGAATCGAAGCCACTCGCTCCCGGCCATCTGGACCTGCCCGCTGATCCAGGCATCTTCGCCCCCGGGGGGGATACCCTGCGCAGCCATCTCGTCGGGATCGCTCTCTTCGAGGGTCCGCCGGAGCATCCCCTCGGCCCGCTCCATGCGCCGGTCCGGGTCCTCCTCCTCCAGGATGAGTTCGAAAAAGGCCCTCTGAACGCGGGCGCTCTCGGCGATAGCGTCCTCGGTCGACCCCATGGCACGGCCGATGGCCGCCCCCTGCATGGCCAGTAGCTCCGTGCCGGGCAGGCCCGGCGAGGCTAGGAGGACGACGAAGTCCACCCCGCCCCACTCCACGGCCACCATGGGGGCGATGATCCCACCTTCCGAGTGGCCCACGAGCCCCACCCGTTCCGAATCCACCTCGGGTCGGCTCCTAAGGTAGGCGACGGCCGCGGCGGCGTCCCCGGCGAAGTCGCGGGAGGTGGCCGCGGTGAATTCCCCCTCCGACTCCCCCACTCCCCGATCGTCGGAGCGGAGAACGGCGATCCCCTGACGGGTCAGGTGGTCGGCGAGAACCAGGAAGGGCCGGTGCCCCATGAGGGCCTGATCCCGATCCTGGGCCCCGGATCCGGTGATGAGGGCCACCGCGGGGAAGGGCCCCTCGCCCTCGGGGAGGGTCAGGGTGCCGGCCAGTTCGATCCCCGCCTCGAGGTTCGGATACCGTACATCCTCCGACTCATAGGGGAAGGGAGGTTCGGGTTCTTGCGGACGGGGAGGCCGAGCGAACTCGCCCGCTGGCGCCCCGCGCTCAAGGGCGAGCGGGAAGGCGGCCGGGCCCTGCTCCCAGTTTCCTTGGATCCGTTCGGGCGCCGTCCGGACCCCTCGGTACTGGGCCTGGAGGGGGGGAAGATCGAGGGTCACCGAGTCGCCAGACACCACCACGGACTCCACCGGCATCCCGAAGGCACCCTGAGCCGGGCTGTCCATCGTGGCGCTGTGCGTACCGTCCATCTCCCGCGCGATATGGAATACCAGGGGGAGCTCCTGGCCACCAGGGAGCTCCAGCGTTCCGGTCCAGCTTCCTTCCACCGGGGCCTGCGTCACAGCCGGCGTGGGGAGCGCCAACAGCCCCGGGACCCCCACCAGGAGGCCGGCGAGAAGGACGCCGGAGATCCGGCGTCGGCTCCCACGCCTGGGCTGCCCGGGCCGGGGTCGCAAATGGTGGCGAGGTGAACGATCCAGCGAAAGCTCGGGCTGGCGCGGAACGAATCGAAGACGACGAAGAGACATCGCTGGGCACTCCGATGAGGAAACGTTGCAACGCGCCGCCGGGCGGGGCGCGGTCACGGCAGGAAGGCGAGCCGCAGCCTGACTCCCCCTGCCTTCAACGAGGAATACGAGCGACGCCTGGGCGTTCTTCAGCGCATCGCTCTCCGCCCATCACTCTCCGCCCCTCGCCTTGACCACCATCGGAGGACCGGGTCCCGATGAGCCTTCCGGTTCTTCCACGGACTCCCGGATCCGAGGCGGTCGCCTCAGGGGTCCCGGGGCACGCCCACCGACCGGGCGATCGCGCGGAAGAGGGCGACGGACTCGTGATCGTGGTGTTCGAAGCCTGGATCGGTCCCCGTCTTCACCACCACCACGGAGCGCTGGGGGTTCACATACACATACTGGCCGTAGACCCCGATGGCGGTGAACTCTCCGTCCTCCCTGTCCTCGGGGATCCACCACTTGTATCCGTATCCGAAGGTCCAGTGGGAGAGGGGGTTGGGACCGGGCTCGAGATGGGGTCCTTCCGGCTCCACGGACCGGGCCACCCATCCCTCCGGGAGAATGCGGCGATCCCGTGCCATCCCGTCGTTCAGGTAGAGGAGTCCGAACCGGGCCCAGTCCCGGGCCACGGCGTTTAGACAGCAGAACCCGATCTCGGCGCCGCTCCGGTCCGTGTTCCAGAACGCATCGGCCTCCATCCCGGCCGGACCCCAGATCCGGCGTTCCAGGTACTCGGCCGGCGACATCCCGGTGGCTCCGGCGAGCACATGGGCGAGCACGCCCGTATCCGAGGAGATGTAGTCGTTGTAGGTCCCGGGCTCGCGTCGGCGCTCGAGGGCGGCATAGTAGTCCAGCATGGGCTCGCCGAAGGCAAAGGCCCGAAAGAAGATCCGGTTCACGTCAGAGGAATTGCTGTCGTACCCTTCGTCGAAGTCCAATCCCGAGGACATGGTGAGGAGGTGGCGGATGGGGACGTCCCCGTACCCGGACCCCGCCAGCTTGGGCACGTACCGGGACACCGGCTCCTCCAGGCTCTCGATGCTCCCCTCCTCCAGGGCGATCCCGACCAGCGCCGAGACCACGGACTTGGCCACGGACCAGGAGGTGGCCGGCGAGGCCTCGCTCCAATCCGCGCGGTAGTGCTCGTACACGATCGTGTCGCCGCGAAGGACGAGGAGGGTCGTGGTCTCCGTCCGCTCCAGGAACGCCTCGACCGCCCGCTCCTCGCCCCGGAACTCGTAGGTCTCGGGGATGGATTCGAGGGCCCATTCGAGCGGCCACGTCTCGCCCCCGGCCCGGACCGGAACGCTCGGGAAGACCCGGTCCATGGCCTGGAAGTGGGCCCCCCGGTGGTCATCGGCGAAGAGGGTGAACATGGGGCCCCACGCGGTGGTCAGGAGGTACCGGTAGCCGCCGTAGAGGCCAAAGGCCAGGCCCCCCAGCACGATCACGGCCCACATCAGGGCCCGGCGAACCCAGCGCCACCGCCGGGAAGAGGAAGCGTCTTGCATGCACGAATTCTCGACCGGAAAGGGTGACCCGGCAATGGCCCGGAGCAACCGAATTGGCTCGCATCAACTCGGCCAGCCGGGGACCGAGCAGCCGCAGACCTGCCAGCCAATCTTGTCCTACTCGTGTTGGCCAACTTATTCTGGAGTGTGCGAGTACTCGTGAGCGTCGGAGCCAGGGACCACCTGGGGGGAGGA
>SKKH01000273.1 GCA_007121555.1 Gemmatimonadota bacterium
CCGTCTTGCTCCACCGCCCCGAATCCCTTCGCACACCCCTTCGCGAACACCACCATGACGACCCCCAAATCAATTGATCACATGTACTTATCAAATATAATCCGGCCTTGGGGCGACCTCTCAGGGTCCTGCAGATCGGCCGTGGAGGGGAGTGCGGCACCTCCGATGGCGGGGGTGTCCGGCCAGGTGGCTCCTCGGGGCCTGGAGGGGCGCTGCTGGGGCAGAACGCGCCCGATCCCGGCCTCATCCGACTGCGGAGGCCGAAATCCGTCCATGGCTCCATGGGACGAGCGGTGACGTCGGACGGGGTTCAGACGGAATAGGGGGGAAGACTGGATCAGCCTCGGAAAGGCTGGGATGTGACGAGCGTGGGATCGAACGGTGGTGAAACGAGATCGGACGTCGGCGTTGACGGGATGAAAACCACAGCCCTGGATTCCATCCGGATGGGGACCCCCGCTGTGAGGGGCGTGCCCCCCGCCCCGTCATCGGCCTACCGCGCGACAAGCCCCGTAGTCCAGAGCGAGACAGATGGACTCCTGGAAGGGGCCGTGTCCGATCTTGGAATGCATGAGTCCGCTACGGGAAAGACCCCGCATCACCACCGGGCCGCTCCAGCGCTGGGGGTCCTCCTCGACGGTGCTTTCCAGCGTGACCACCACGATGAACTTGTTCCAGTCCACGATCCCGCTTGCGATGCCCGCATCGTTCAGCGGGCCGATGCGCCTGATCTCCTCCAGATCGTTCTTCGCCACCCAGGCCACGAACTCCCCCCCCGACCGGTCGGGGAGGTTCCGTACTTCGACCCGAACGTCGTACCGGTAGCTCCCGTCCGCACTGACGGACACACCGAACGGCGACGTCCCGAAGTTCACCTGCACCTCTCCACGGGCGGACCCCGTCCCCGTCACTGAGCCCGTGGGGACCAGCGGGAAGGCGTAGTACTCGGAGGCCGCGGAGGACGAGGTGGCCGGGGCGGGGTCGCCGCCCGGAAGCGGGGACGTGGGCCCCTGGTCCATGCCTGGAAGAGCCCCGGCCGCCGGAAGGAGCAGTACCGCCACGAGCCCGAGGTGCCTTCCCACGTTACTCCCTCCAGCGCTCGGGGGAGGGCATCTCGCCGGCGTCCCAGTAGTCCTGGGCCCGGGACACGTTCGGCATCCCCCAGTCTCGGCCGTCCCATCCTGGGAAGCCCTCCATGCGGAAGGCCCAGAAGCCCGTGGTCATGTCGCTGACCACGATGAGGCCGTCGGCGTTCCGGATGTCGACCCCGAAGGCTCCGTTGAAGACGGCCGTGAGCGGGGGTTCGTTGGGCGGGCCGGCGTAGGTGTCGTAGTACGCGACGGTCCGGGGGTTGTGTGGATCCTTGAGACTGAACACCTGGAGTCCGTCCAGATATCCGGACACGAAGACGTAGGGCCACCGCACCTCCTGGTTGTGCACCAGGTTCTCCCAGTGGGCCGTCCAGAAGGAGATGGGTCGCGAGATGTTGCTGACCTCTCCGTCCAGCGCCGGCTGAATGTCGAAGATCCGAAGAGGTGCGGTCTGGTACTCGACCTCGCCTACCATGTACCGGCCCTCGGGGTCCGGGGTGAAGCTGTGGCCGTAGTTGATTCCGCGGATGTTGGTCAGCGTGACCATGAGCTCGGGGTTCTGCAGGTCCGTCACGTCGAAGATGTAGTAGCCTCCGGTCCCCCCGCCGTAGAACCGGTCCGTGCCCGTGTCCGGGTGCCATTGGACCATGATGTCGTGATAGCCGCGGAGCCGTTCGATCTCCGTCCCGGTAAGGGGATTGTCGGGGACCGGGATACGCGCCACGAGAGCTCCATCCACGTCGCCTTCCACCACCCGTCTCAGATCATAGACGTTCGAGTGAGGGCCCTGGACCGTGGTGAACAGGTAGACCCCGCCGTCCGAATGCTTGTACGTGAACGCGTTGTGGAAGCCTCCCGGGTAGTCCGGCTCCCGGATCCGTGCCACCTCCTCGATGCCCGTGGTGTCCGGCAGCCCGGTGACGTCCAGTACCACCGCCCCCAGGTCGGTGTTCGGTCCCCCGGCTCCGAACTGGGTCGACTGGACCACGTAGTATCGGTCGTCGAGCTTGAAGTAGTTGGGATCGTGCCCACCGGTCCCGACATGGAGCTCCTGATTTTCGATCCGCCACCGGTAGATCACCTCGGGACGGTGCTCATCCGAGAGGTCGATGATATCCAGCCCGCGGGGCCCCCGCTCCCCGTACTGGAACCGGGAGACGTATGCGAAGGGTCGGTTCAGGTCCTGCTCGATCCGGATGTCCGAGACGCTCAAGCGGGGACCGAGCCGAAGATTGGAGATCATCTGGATGTTCGCGGACCCGGGATGCGTGGGCGACCAGGCGGGCTGGGGATCGGCGGCCGTCCGGGGGACCTGTTCCTGAGCCGCAGCCCCGGCACTCGCCAGGCTGGCGAGGATGAGCAGGAGCAGCGATGGGACGAGGACTCGTGCTATCGCTGCCGGCGCAGGGAGATGCGGACCTTTCATGTTGAATTCCCCTGTGGTTGGATCTGCTGTGGTTGGAGCTGCTCTTGAGGGTGAAGATGAGCTACGAACCGGCTCCGGCTTCCAAGGAGGCCAGGACGATGCCGATGAACTCGTCCAGCACGCCGGTATCCATCCAGCGGACCACGACCACGAGGTCGTTCTCGCGATCCACATAGGTGCGGTTCCCCGAGCCGGAGTGATAGAAGGAGGATTCAGGCGCTGACGGGAGGAGTTCGCCGCCCGTGTTCAGGTTCCAGTTCATGAACCCTCGCGTGGTCAGGAGCCCCGTCGGGCTCTCCGCCAGATCGAACCACTCCCGGGAGAGCAGGCGCTCGCCGTCCCATTCGCCCCGGTGTAGCGAGAAGAGTCCGAACCGAGCGAGGTCGAGGGCGCTGATCCACATGCTGCCCCCCCAGCCTCCACCGGAGGAGGAGCCCTGCATCTTCCGCCCGTCGATGGTGACCCAGGCGTTGTCGTACCCCTGCCAACGCCAGGTGGTGGAAGCGCCGATGGGATCCATCACGCGCTCCTTCAGCACCTGGGGGAGGGGTTCCCGCCAGACCTGCATGAGTGCCAACGCCAGACGGGCCGATGCTACGTTCGAGTACACGAGGTAGTTGCCCGGCTCCTGAAGCGGGAGGTCCCGGGGATCCCGCCGGCCTTCCGCATGCCACGGCTTTCCCCAGACCTCGCCTTCCCACTCGCTCGTCATTCTGAGCATGTGATCCCAGGTGATCTTCCGATTGTGATCGGAGGAAAAGTCATCGAACCCGTCCTGTCCGCGAATGTAGCGATGCACCGGATCCTGGGCATCCGCGATCAATCCGTCATCCACGGCGAGCCCGGCTGTCACCGTGATGAAGCTCTTCGTCGTGCTGTAGCTCATGTCGACACGCTCGGGATCCCCCCATTCCGCCACCAGGTAGCCGTCCTTCACGATCACTCCGGACACGTCCCCGTGGTCCCGCACCGGGCCGATGGTCTCCCGGTGGGTGTCCTCGTTGTTCGTCCGCCACTGCTGGATGGCCAGCAGCGCTTCCCGCGGAATGGACGTCTCGTTTTCGAGGCTGAACCGGATCGCCTCCTCAATCCGGTCGGGGTCCATTCCCAACTCTTCCGGGGCCCTGTGCTCCCAGTCGCCGGGAGCGGGGAAGTAGGCGTCGATCTCTGATTCATCCTGCGGAGGCTCAGGATCTGCCAGGACGGCCCCGAACACTGACGTTCCCAGGAGGCCGCCGAGGAGGAGCGTGGCGGTCCAGCTCGATGGCTTCTTGAAGGGGATCATGCCGACATTCCTGGTGATGTTCGTCGTGGATAGTCCGCGTCAGTGGGCGTCGGCCCGCTCGATTCTGGCGTCGAACGCTTCATGGCGCGCCCGAAGGGGTCCAAGGACGGATTCGAAGTCCGGGTGTTTCCGCACCTGATCGCTCAGGAGGGGATCCTCCTCCACGTATGGGTACGCGAAGAATCCCGCAACAAGGGCGCTCTCCAGCCGGGCCAGCGCTTCGTCGGGCTCGTCGGCCAGCGAGTGCAGGTGAACCAGGCGGTAGTGGCGTTCTCCGTCGGCCACGTCGCGGGAGCGAAGCTCCGTCGCCCGCTCCCTCAGCGAGGCGGTGTCCCCGTTCAATGCGTCCCGATACGCCCGGCCGAACTCCGTCCAGAGACTTTCGGGGTCCGTGTCCTCGGCTTCGTCGAAGAGCTCGATCGCCCGGGAGGCGTCTCCCCGGTACATGTGGATGACGCCTTCGTAGAAGAGCATCTTCTCATCGGGCCGCTCCCCGAGCTCCTCCAGATGATCCCGGAGTCCCTCTTGAAGCTCCAGCGCGTCGTCATAGCGGCCCATGTAGATGAGGCTCTTGGCGATCTGCCCTTCGCCGCTCACCTGGCGCTGCGGACTGTCATCTGCGGCCAGCCCGGCCTCGTACGATTCGATGGATTCGTCGAAGAGGCCGGCGTATCGGAGGATGTAACCCAGCCGGAAGTGCAGGTCCGGGTCGTCGGGGTGCTCACGGAGTGCTGGGAGGAGGATGTCGACGGCGCGTTCGGGATCCCCGGCACCTGCGTATTCGGTCGCCTGCGCATGAGCCACGGAAGGGTCCAACGTGTCTTCGCGCGCCGCCTCCCTTCCGGCTCCATCATTACAGCTCGCCAGGAGGAGAAAGCCCAGGGCGATGCCGATCCGGGATGCGCCGACCCCTTCTGGTTTCAGCCAGTTTCTCATGCAACTCCAGTCTTTGAGCGCTTTGTCTGTCCCGGTAGGGGTACCTTCGCCGGATGTGCCGCCCGAGGTGCCGAAGGGATCTCGAACCGGAGAAGCCGGAGGGGAATTCCCGGACGGAGTCCCGCACCGATCAGGGAACCAAACCACTTCGAGAGGGCAATCCCTCCCCTGTTGAATCACGCGACGCCGCGCCTTCTACTATCGGTCCGACAGGCCCACAGTGGACGGATCAGGGAGAACGCAGGGATGAATGGTCTGAGGAGTCGAGGAGCTGGGCGACGCCCGTCGCCTGGAACGGCCTGGGTTGGAATATGAAGAAGCAAAGACCGATGGTGAGTGCGAGCACGGCCCTGGTGGCGCTGGCCGCGCTCTTCTGGGGGCTGTCCGGCGGGATCGGCGGGATTCTCATGGCCGATGGCTGGGACGCGTTCGTGGTGTCCTTCTATCGGGGCCTGATCGGACTGTTGTTCGTCCTCATCTGGCTGGCGCTGCGTCCCCACGGGAGCGGACTGTCCAACCGTCGGCTGTGGTTCTGGTCAGCGGTGGCCGGCATCGGCGTCGCAGGGAACTTCTCCTTCTATTTCGTGAGCATCGCGAACGGAAGCGTTGCGGTTGCGGCCACGTTGATGTACTGCGCTCCCGTATTCGTGTATCTCTTGTCATTCGCGCTGAAGCTCGAAAGCCCCACCGCACTCAAGTGGGTGGCCATAGCGGTGGTGATGGTGGGGATCGTGTTGCTCACCCAGATCTACGATATCGGTGCGGGTGGCCTCACGCCCATCGGAGTGGGGGCAGGTCTGCTGGCCGGACTGTCGTACGCCATCTTCATATTCGGCTTCAAATACGCGGCACCGCACGGCAGTCCGCAGGCAATCCTCTCCATCGCGTTCGCGATCCTCGCCGTCATCCTCATCTGGCCCGGCGACCCCGAACACCTGGTCGCGGCCCTGAGCACCCCGGACTGGCCGCTCTTCGCGGCGTTGGGCGTGCTGGGCGCAGGTTTGTCGTTCATCCTCTACATCGTGGGCCTGAATCATACCGCACCGGCCGTGGCCTCCATCGTGGCCATGGTCGAGCCGGTCACCGCGTCGCTCTTCGGCGTCGTGATCCTCGACGAGACCCTGGCGGCCACGCAGATGCTCGGGATGGGGCTGATCCTGGTCACGGCGACCGCCCTCAGCGCGGCTCCGAGCTCGGCGCAGCCTCCTCTCGACACCACCCTGGATCACTCACCGCACTGAGCCGAGGGTGCATGAGGCCGGGAGCGGGCGCCTGGATGCGCCGCAGCCCCCTCAGGTTCCCACCACCCCTCCGTCGTCCTTCGTGATGACCACCACCGCGGAGCGGGGTCGGGCGGAGCCGCCATCGGGCCAGTGCGAGGTGAGGACGGGATTCTCCTCGGATCCTTCTCCCGGGTGCTGGAGGTTGATGAAGAGCGTCCGGCTGTCCGGAGGAGCGATGCAGCCTGTGACTTCCTGGCCCCGGCATCCCACGAGGAACCGGCGGATGTCTCCCGTGACCGGGTCCGCCGCCAGGAGCGCGTTGTTCCCGAAGCGCTCGAATTCCTCGACCTGCTGGTCGGTGCCCATGTCCATCTCGATCCAGAGCACGCTCCGGGGGTCGATCCAGAGGCCGTCGGGGCTGGCGAACATGTTCGTCTCGTCCAGAGGGGGGCTGCCCGGAGCCGCCGGCACCTCGCTGTCCTCCGGGGGGCCGGCCAGGACGAAGAGGTCCCAATGGAAGCGCAGGGCCTCGTGCCGATCCCCCTCCTCGCGCCAGCGAATGATGTGGCCGAAGGCGTTCCCCTTCCGGGGGTTGGCTGCATCCACCGGGACCTGGTCTCCCCGCTCGCTGTTGTTCGTGAGGGTGCAGAAGACCTCGCCCGTGTCCGGGTGCACCACCGTCCATTCGGGACGATCCATGGGGGTGGCCCCCATGACGTCGGCGGCCAGCCGGGTGTTCACGAGCACGTCGGCCTGGTCCGCGAAGGAGACGCCCTTCGCATGGCACGCGGCCTGGAACTCCGGGTGTCCGTGGGCCAGGGGGAGCCACTCGCCGCTCCCGTCCTCGTTGAAGCGGCCTGCGTACAGGATGCCCTCGTCCAGGAGTTCACCCCGGGTCACTCCGGCCTGGTAGGGTTGAGCGGTGACGAACTTGTAGATGTATTCGTTCCGGGCGTCGTCTCCCATGTAGAAGGTGAGCGGGCGCCCCTCCACCGCCGGCGCAGCCCAGCAACCCTCGTGGGCGAACCGACCCAGCGCCGTGCGCTTCACCGGAGTGGAGTCAGGGTCGAAGGGATCGATCTCCACGATCCACCCCTGGGTGTTGGGCTCGTTCCGGTAATCCTCGGTGGGGTCGTCCCCCTTCAGCGAGGCGTCGAAGCGGGCGTAGGCGTCCACCTCCTGGAAGGTAGCCCACCCGTAGCGTCCGCGGGTGGCGGAGATCGAGTAGCGGGCGTGCTCCCGGGGATTGTCGCCGCGATTCACGAAGTAGAAGGCCCAGTTCTCCTCGCAGGTCAGGTAGGTGCCCCAGGGGGTCACGCCGTGGGCGCAGTTGTTCAGGGTGCCTCGCGCCTGCGCCCCGTCAGGGCTGAAACTGGTCTGTACCAGGCGGGAGCCTCGGACCGGGCCGGAGAAGACCATGCGGGTCTCGGCGGTGATGCGGCGGTTGTAGGGTCCCCGGACCACATTCCAGGTACCATCTTCCTGCCGTTCGATCTCGACGATGCTGACCCCGTGGGCCGCCACCTCCTTGCGCACCTCGTCGACGTCCGTCCGTCGCCCGTTCTCGACCGTGGGTCCGTTGGGGTGAAGCTTGGCCGCGTCGATGTATTCGTGGTTCAGGCAGAGGAGCCCATGACGGTTCCGCTCCTCCCCCTCCCCGAGAGGAAAGAAGTGCATCCCGTCGTGGTGGTGCCCCACCTGGGCCTCCTGGTCCGCCCCCGAGTTCCTTCCCCCCTCGAGATAGGGAGGGTAGGGGGCGCAGATGGGGGTCCCTGCCGGGAGGAAGGGGCGCGCCGTGTATCCGGGGGCCACCAGGATTCCGTCGCCGTTGTAGATGGGCACGGGAGTGAACCGGAGGAGGCTGGCCGTGTCGGGGTGGGTCTCGGCGCCGAGGAGGCGGGCCGGGGGCGACAGCGTCCGGGTCAGGGCCGCCGCCCCTGAGGTGGCCACGAACCCGGCGAAGGCCGCATGGAGGGTGCCTCGCAGGAGATCCCGGCGGGAAAACCGCCGTTCGAGCAACTCCTGGAAGTGGCGCTCCGGCGAAGGGTTGGAGGTGACCTCTTCGCTATTTCCGTCGGGGAAGTACGTCTCGATGGGTCGAGGCATGGGGCTCTGAGCGGTCCGGGAAGATGGGGGGGCTGTTCGTCCTAAGCTAGTTGGGACGGGGCGACCCTTCGGTCACGGACACGTCACCGCCCGGTCACGGTCCAGAGCTTCCGTCCGACCCGGTACACGACCACCGTCGGTCCGGCCCCCAGAGGCACACTGCCCAACCCGGAGGATCGACCCGCCGCCATTGGTTCGCCCTCACACGGCCAATTATATTTCAGCATGATTCCCCGCCGTGGTGTCATCCTGCCGGCCGTCCCGCTGTCCCCGTCTCGCCGCGCCCCGCGCACCAGCGCCATGGTGACGGCATGCGCGGCGCTGATCATGGCGGGTCTCACGGCGGCCCTGCCGAGCTCCGCCCTCGGTTAATCCGCTCAGACCGCCGGTCCGAGCCTGGATCCCGCCAGGGAACTCACCCAGTACACGGTCGATTCCTGGGGGGAGCGCGAGGGCCTCCCGCAGAATTTCGTCCATTCCATCGTTCAGTCCGCTGCCGGCTACCTCTGGCTGGGGACCGCCCGCGGCCTCGCCCGCTTCGATGGCACACGCTTCACCGTCTTCGACCAGCGGAACACGCCGGTCTTCGAGACGAACTGGGTGAAAGCCCTGTGGGCCGACCCCGACGGCACGGTCTGGATCGGCTTGGAGGGCCAGGGTGTCGTCCGGTACCGCGACGGAGCGTTCACCTCCCTCGAAGCGAACCAGGACCTGGCCTCGGTGCGCATCAACACGCTCTTTCGCGATGCGGACGGCGTCCTCTGGGTCGGCACCGAGGGGGGTGGCATTGCATGGAGGGAGGACGACCGCTTCCACGGGATCGACGCCTCGGACGGCCTCTCCGACAACACGGTCCACAGCATCACCCAGGACCGTGCGGGCAACATCTGGGTGGGTACGGTGGCCGGCCTCGACCAGTTGTCGGATGGGCGGATCCGGAACTGGGGGATCGAAGACGGCCTGCCGGACGACCATATCTATCAGCTGGTGGCCGATCCCGACGGGGGACTCTGGATCGGGACCGCCGCAGGGGGCCTGGCCCGCCTCGACGACGAGGGCGTCACCACGTTCGGCCCCGAGGAGGGATTGACCGACCCCATCGTGAATGCCCTCTTCCAGGACCGAAGGGGCACGGTATGGATCGGAACCAACGGCTCCGGGCTCTTCCGCCTCGCCGATGGAAACATCACCCACCTGGACAGGGAAGGGGGGCTGCCGTCGGACCTGGTCTGGGACATCAGCGAGGATCGTGAGGGCAACCTCTGGCTGGGGCTGGCGGCCGTGGGGCTGGCCCGGCTCCAGGACGGTGTGTTCCGAACCATGGGGGAGCCCGAGGGCCTCTCATCGTCCATTGCCCTGGCGCTTCTCGAAGACCGCGACGAGACGCTGTGGATTGGAACGGCCGGCGGCGGCCTCAACCGGGTCCGGGACGGAGAAGTCACCACCTTCACCTCGGCCGATGGCCTGGCCCACGACATCGTCCTCACCCTGCCCAGGGCGTGGAGGGCGATATCTGGATGGGCACCGTGGCGGGAGGGATCAGCCGGATCAGGGGCGAAGACGTTCGCACCTACACCCAGGCCGATGGGCTGATCAGCCTTCAGACCACGGTCATCCATGCGGATGGTCAGGGTGGATTCTGGCTGGGCACGAACGGGAGCGGGGTCCAGCGGTGGTCGCCCGACGGCATGTCGGAGGTCTACGCGCGCACCGAAGGGCTCCCAAGCGAGTTCATCACCTCGTTGCTCCTGGACTCCCGGGATCGACTGTGGATCGGAACCCGGGGAGGACTCGCGGTCCAGGAGGCCGGTGAGGTCCGCGTGATCGGTGAGCCCGACGGGATGCACACCGAAGGGGTCAACGCGCTCTTCGAGGACGCCTCGGGCTCGATCTGGGCGGCCACCATGCAGGGGCTGGTGCGGATTCGAGACGGGACGGTCCACGTGTTCGGAGAGGACTCCGGAATGAGCACCTCGGACTACCTGGCCGTGGTCGAGGACGATCTGGGATACCTCTGGCTCAGCTCCAACCTCGGCATCACCCGGGTGCTTCGTTCGGAGCTCGACGAGATTGCCGAGGACGACCGGACCGAGGCCGCGACCCAGACCTTCGGACGGGCCGACGGGCTCCGGAGTCCCGAGGCGAACGGGGGAGTGCATCCGGCCGGGGTCCGCCGGACGGACGGTTCCGTCTGGTTTCCGACCATGGCCGGGGCCGTCGCGGTGGATCCCGAGCTCGTGGACCGGGAGTGGTCGCCGCCCGTGCCCCTGGTGGAGTTCGTGGTGGCCGGCGACACCATCGTCCACACCGGGCAGCCGATTCGTCTGCCGTCCGGACAGCGAACCCTGGAGTTTCACTTCGCCGCCCCGAAGTTCACGGCGCCGGAGCGGACCCGGTTCCGCTATCGTCTGGAGGGCTTCGATGACGAGTGGACCTACCCCGGGGACCGGCGGGCAGCCTACTTCACGAACCTGCCCCCGCGATCGTATCGATTCAGGGTCGGCACCGGGGCCCCGGACGGCACCTGGCTCGAGAGCGAGGCGGTTGCCGAGGTGGAGCTCGCCCCTCACATGTACGAGAGGCGGCCGGTTCAGGCCCTCCTGCTCCTATTGCTCGTGGGCGGAGGGCTGACGGGGTACACGTGGCGGGTGCGACGGCTGCGGCGGCGTGAAGAGGAACTCCTGCAGATCGTGGCCGAACGGGACCAGACCGAAGAGCAGCTCAGGGCGAGTCAGGACCGCCTTCGCCTGGCCCTCGAAGCGGGCCGGATGGGGACCTGGCAGTGGGACCCCGACGAGGACCTGCTCCTGTGGTCGGAAGGGATGACCATGCTGTTCGGGTGCTCACCTCGGTCCCTTGCGGAGCTGCGAGACGAGTTGGCGCGCGTCGTTCACCCCGACGATGTAGACGCCCTCGCCCACGACCTCCGGTCGGCGATCCGGACCGAACACGAGGCCAGCGTCGGCCTCCAGTTCCGCGGGGCCGACGGAGAACCCGAGCGCCGGTACGTCCGCGTTCGCGCTCGCGGGATGGGCGGACCGGGCGGCGACGGGCGCCGTGGGCGCACGGTAGGGGTGGCCTGGGACATGACCGACATGGTCCGGGCACAGGAGGCCCTTCGCAAGAGTGAGGAGGAGCTTCGGCAGGCTCAGAAGATGGACGCAGTCGGTCGGCTTGCCGGAGGTATTGCCCACGATTTCAACAACGTGCTTTCGGTGATCGGGGCCAACGCGCAGCTCGCCTACGACGACCTGCCCGAATCCAGCGAACTGGCCCGCGAGGAGATCCGGGAGGTGATCCTGGCCGGACAGCGGGCCGCCCAGTTGACCCACCAGCTCCTGGCCTTCAGCCGAAAGCAAGTGCTTGAACTGAGACCGCTGGACCTGAACCAGGTGGTCCAATCGGTGGAGCGCATGCTCCGGCGATTGATCCGAGAGGACATCGAGATGCAGACCCGCCTTCACTCCGGACCGTGTCCGGTGCTGGCGGACAAGACCGGGCTCGACCAGATCCTGGTCAACCTCGTCGTGAACGCCCGCGATGCGATGTCGAGCGGAGGCACCATGGAGATCTCGACCGGGCCCGCCCCGGAACCGAGCGTCCCACCCGGGCACCCCAACCCGGACGGATTCTTCGTGCTGGCGGTGCGGGACACCGGAACGGGGATGGACGATGAGACCCTCCGTCAGATCTTCGAGCCCTTCTTCACGACCAAGCGGCAGGGCGAGGGCACGGGTCTGGGGCTCTCGACCGTCTACGGGATCGCCAAGCAGTCGGGGGGATGGGTCGACGTCGAGAGCGAGGTGGGTGTGGGCACGG
>SKKH01000218.1 GCA_007121555.1 Gemmatimonadota bacterium
ACCACTCCCAGGATGAAGAAGGTCCCCCGGGTCTCGAAGCTGTCGAGGACCTCCAGGATCCGGTCCATTCCCGCGGCCAGTCGGCTCTCCATCGTGGACCACCGGGACCTGGGCACGAACCGCTCCAGGGCCGAGACGTGGAAGTATTCCTCCACGTCGATGGTGACGTGGTGCACAGGTTCGGTCATCGGCCCCCTTGGGCCCTGCGAAGGGGGCGACCGTCATGACGGGCCCCGCATGATCGTGGAACGTGCTCTGACATGAAGTGCTGTTGCAACCATCATGCCTTCCTGTCGACCCTCCGAACGGCGTTCATTCGGCGAGAGTGGATGGACTCGGCTTTGGAAGGTTACACTCTGAGGACTGTTCTTGCTTCGTCCTGCTTAGTTGTGCACCTCGCTCGCTCGAGATCCATGTCGGCATCCCATCCGCTGTCTTCGCCCCAGACCCCCGACCCGGATCCAGAGGGGGGCCGAGGCGCTCTGGTGGAGTTTCTGGCTGCGGCCACCCGCCCCCTCCGGCACGGGATGCGGGAGCTCGAGCATGCCCTTGAGCGCACCCTCCATCCCTGGCGACACCTCCGGGCCCTTCGCGCGCTCGAGGCGAGTCCGGTGCGGTCGGTCACCTTCGTCTGCCTCGGCAATATTTGCAGGAGTCCCTTCGCGGAATACAGACTTCGTGCCCTCCTGGAGGGGCCCCGGGCCGGGGTCGGGCGGACCGCCCCGACGGGGCCGGTGGAAGGGCTGAGTCAGGAGACCCCAGCCGCAGCCTCGATCGATTCCGTGGGCCTCATCCTCCCGGGGCGCCCCTCCCCGGAGGTGGCCCAGTCGGTGGCCGGGGAGTTCGGGCTGGATCTGACGCCGCACCGGTCCCGGATACTCACCGACGAGGTCGCCGCGACCTCGGACCTCCTCCTGGTCATGACCACCCGCCAGCTCCGGGACGTGGGGCGGCGTTACCCTCGTGCGCGCACGCTTCACCTGGGCGACCTGGATCCCGGCCCCGTCCCGCGCCGGGACATCGACGACCCCTACGGCAACCCTCTGGAGACCTTCCGGCGCGTCTACCGGAGGATTGACCGGATCCTCCCGGTGCTCCGGGACCGGATGGGGGGCTCCCGCGGTGACGAAGACTGATCCGGGACCGGTGCTTCGAGCTCTGGGCTGGGCCATCGCGGGGGCCTCGACCCTCCTGATCCTGGTCCTGACCCTGACCGCGGTGGGCGACGAGCACCAGATCGTCACCCGGCTCAACCTGTGCGTGATCTGCGGTCACTACGGGACCGCGAACCTGCTACGCAATGTACTCCTCTTCGTGCCCCTGGGCGTGGGTCTGGGCCTGGCGCGCCCCGCCTTTCTCCGGGCGTGGCTCCCCGCGGTGATCCTGACCACCTTCATCGAGCTCGCCCAGATCTTCATCCCGGGCCGGAATCCCCTTCCCATCGACTGGGCAGCGAATTCGGCCGGGGGAGCTCTGGGGATCCTCCTCGTACGAACCCTTTCCGTCCGGCTTCGTCGCGGGGGGCCGGGCGGAGCGGGGTGGGGCTGGATTGCCCTTTCCTTCGCAACGCTGGCCGCGACCGCGACGGCATTTCAACTCGTGCCGCCGGCGCCCCCGCACCACATCCAGATCACCCCGAATCTGGGCCACCTGGAGAGCTACGGAGGTCAGGTGGACTCGGCCACGCTGGGCGACGAGGTCCTCCAGGTGGGTCGCCACGGGAATCCGGCCCACCTCGAGGCCCTCCTCCTCGGGACCGCACCCGGCGGCCCCTCCGCCGCCGATCCTCCCGCTCAGGGTGTACCTCTGCGCATTGCGGCCCGGGCGGGTCCGCCGCCCCCGGGCGTGGCCCCTCTCGTGAGCATCTACACGGGGGCCCAGGAGGAACTCTTCCTCTTCGGCGTCGACGGGGCGGACCTGGTGCTCCGCCTGCCCTACCGGGCGCACCGACTGGCACTCATGAGTCCGGACCTCCGCATTCGAGGCGCGCTGGCCGGGTGGGACGAAGGGACCCCGATGAACCTCACGAGCCGACTGGCCGGACGGGATGGGGCCTGCCTCACCCTCGAGGGTCCACTCGGGAGTCGCGAGGCGTGTGGGCTTCGTCCCACGGTGGGAGAGGGCTGGGCCCTTCTCCTCTTTCCTGGACGAGTGGCCCGGGACCCCACGGGCCGGCTGCGGCCTCTCCTGGACGGAGTGTGGCTCCTGGGGCTCGGGGTGTTGGCCGGGGCCTTCGTGAGTTCCATCGGCGCCGCGGTGGCGATGGGGGCAGGCCTGGTCGCCGTCGGCTGGCTCGGCCCTTCCATGGTGGGCTCACTCGCCTACCTTCCCATATGGCAGGCGGCGTTTCTTGCGGGCGGAGTCGGGCTGGGGTGGAGCGGCATCACCGTGGCCGAACGGTGGGCCCAACGGCTGGGAAGGAGCCCGGACCCCTGAGGGGACACGCATGAGCCGACCCTTCTCGCTCGGACCTCCCCACCCCCCCGGTCGTGTCGACTCCACGTTCGTCGCAGCGGCGCAACATCGGGGTGCGGTCCCGAGGGTCGCTCCTTCTCGGGGGCCTCGACATCCGGGCGGCCGGCGTCTCGGCGACCGGCGTTCTCGGCACACAACCTGCTGTTAGAGTTCGCTTGTGCCCGGCCAGCATGGGAGGGGCTCGTCACCTGCGTTCATCGGAGATAGGAATGAGGTTGATCAACATAGAAGAGAAGTTCCTGGATGGACCCGGCAGCGAGAGTGGACGCCGGCCCCTCCGCGGGCGCCGCGTCGAACAGCCAGGGTCGACCAGGGTTGGTTCCGGCTGCGCGGCCCTGCTCGTGGTCCTGGCACTCCTCCTCCCCACATCTCTCCTGGCTCAGACGACCACCTCGGGTGGGCTCATGGGCCTGGTCACGGGTGTGGACGGCGCCCCCCTCGACGGGGTGGATGTGACCCTCGTCCGTGTGGGTGAAGGCTCCGAGCGTACCCTCACGGCCACCCGGGAAGGGCAGTTCCGTGCCGCCTATCTTCCCCCCGGGGAATACGAGATCATCGCGGAGCGGTTCGGATTCATTCCGGTTCATGTGCACAGCGTGACCGTGAGAAGCGGCCGGCGAGCGACCCTCACACTCCGGCTTCGGGAATCCGAGCCTCCGGTGACCGAGATCGACCGGGTCAGCTTCGCCGAGGTGGGCTCGGAGCGGGCCACCGGCACGACCCGGACCCTCTCCCGATCCACCCTTCAG
>SKKH01000090.1 GCA_007121555.1 Gemmatimonadota bacterium
GGCTCACCTCGTCCACCAGTCGGCGAGCTGCGCCTTCGTCAGGTGCTCGGTCCAGGGTGGTGATGAACCGGCTGCCTCGAATCATCTCCTCGACCCGGTGCCGACGGGCGGGGACGGGGAACGGCTCGTCTCCCTCCTCCTGCCCGGCTCGAGGCTCTGCACCATCAGCGTCCGACATGGCGTCACATCCTCCGATGTGAAGCATTCGCGGCCCAGCGTTCCGAAGAGTTGGGAGGCCGTGCAGGGGTGGACGTCATGGTTGATGCTTTCCAGAAGGATTCCCAATATACATGAGTCCCGAGCTTCGCTCTTCCGACGCTTCGATTCTTCCAGCCCAAAGGCCCACATGAACGCTCTCCCAACCGCCACACCCATCGAGGATCGCGGCTACGCCCACCCCGAGGTCCTGGTCTCCACCGACTGGGTCTCCGACCGACTGGATGACGCCTCGGTGAAGCTGCTGGAATCCAACGAGGACGTGCTCCTCTACGACACCGGCCACATCCCGGGGGCACTGAAGATCGACTGGGTGAACGACCTCAACGATCCTGTGACCCGGGACTACCTGGACCGGGACGGCTTCCAGGGTCTGCTCCGAAGGCTGGGCATCGACGAGGGCGACACCATCGTATTCTACGGCGACAAGAACAACTGGTGGGCCACATACGCCCTCTGGGTCTTCGAGCTCTTCGGCGTCCCGAAGCTCCGGATCATGGACGGGGGCAGGGCCCGCTGGATCGCGGAGGAACGTCCCCTGTCCGAGGACACCCCCCAGCCCTCCCCCGGGACGATCCAGGTCGGGGAACGCGACGACGCCGCCATCCGGGCGTTCCGGGAGGATGTCCTGGCCCACGTGGAGCGGTCCGGAGCCCTGGTGGACGTCCGGAGCCCGGAGGAGTACCGGGGCGAGCGCATGCACATGCCCGACTACCCCAACGAGGGTGCCCTCCGCGGCGGTCACATCCCCGGGGCGAGCAACGTGCCGTGGAGTCGGGCGGTCAACCCCGACACCCATCTCTTCCGGCCCGCGGACGAGCTGAAGCAGATCTACGAGGAGGAACAGGGCCTCCAGGGGGATGAGGAGATCATCGCCTACTGCCGGATCGGGGAGCGGTCATCCCACACCTGGTTCGTGCTCCGCTACCTCCTGGGCTATGAGCAGGTCCGGAACTACGACGGCTCGTGGACCGAGTGGGGGAACCTGGTCCGAGCGCCCATCGAGCGCTGAGCACATGGAAAGGCCGCCCCGGGGCATCACGTCCCGCGGCGGCCTGTTCAGTGGCAGAACACTGGGCCGACTCGGCTCAGAGTTCGTCGTCGTCCTCCCACTCGTCCCAGTCTTCATCCTCCTCGTCTTCGTCATCCCACTCGTCGTCGTCCTCCTCCCAGTCGTCCTCGTCCTCCCACTCCTCGTCATCCAGCTCGTCGTCCTCGTCTAGGGCAGCGAGCCCCTGGCTCATTCCGGAGTTCTCGTTGAGCCAGCGCCAGCGGTCCGTCATGGGAATTGCCTCCGAGTATTGAAAGGGATGCGGGAGCAAGAAGGACTCCTCCTCCCGTCGCAATACTACCGGCACCCGAGGGAATGTCAAGCGGGAACGAGGCCTCTCGTTCGGGGCTAAGAGAGAGACACGTTCGCCCCCATATCGCGCCTCCAGTCCGACCCCGAGAGGAACATGCCCCGACCCTTCGCGATCCCACTGCTCTTTGCGTCCGCCCTTCTGGTGGTCGCCGTCGCGGCCTGCGAGCAGCCCCGGGCCCACGGCGACCGAAACGCTGTGATCGTCGCCGCCTCGGACGAACTCTGGCTCCAGATCGAGGACGAGTTCCGGGCTCAGATGGAACCCCCCGTACAGACGGTCAGGGCCGAGCAGCCCTTCCGCATCACTCCGGTGGACCCGGAGATCGAGGACGGTTGGGGTCAGCTTCGCCGCTTCCGCCAACTGGTGGTCATGGGAACCGCGGAAACGCCCTGGGTGGCCGAGGCCCTGGACAGCTCGGACGAGGCCGTACCGGAGGCACCTGCTCTGGTGGAGGTGCTGGACGTATGGGCCAGGGGTCAGAAGGTCTGGGTCCTCCTCCTTCCGGAGACGGATCCCGGACCCGCCGTGACGCAGTTGGCCGGAGAGGTCCTGACGAAGATGGACGCGGAGTACAGGGACTACGTGCGCAGCCGGATGTACGTGTCGGGGCGAGACACGATCCTGGCCGACTCCCTGGCCCAGAACGTCGGGTTCTCCATCCAGCTTCCCAACGTCTATCGGTACACTGTGGAGGGTGACGTCTTCCGGTTCCGCAACGACAACCCCAGCCCCCGGGAGCTCATCCGGGAGGTGGCGGTGACCTGGATCGAGCCGGCGCCGGAAGAGGACCCGACCCAGGAGGAGCTGGAGGAGTGGAGGCTGGAGCTGGCCGCCGAGTACTATGTGGACCCTCAGGAGCTGGATCTCTCGGTGGTGACCTTCCGTGAGATTGAGTTGAACGGCGCCAGAGGGGTGGAATTCCAGGCGGCCTGGCGAAGCCTTCCCGACGCGTGGCCCGCCGGCGGACCCTCCATCGTGCGAGCGCTCCGGTGCCCGGAACAGGACCGTATGTACCTCATGGACTCCTGGGTCTATGCCCCGGATCGAGACAAGTACGAGTACGTGATCCAGCTGCAGTACATCCTGGACTCCTTCCGCTGTCATCCATAGCGCCTGGGGGCCGGAAGCGCCGGAATGGCGATGCCGAGAACCCTTCGCCACCTGACGAATCCCGTCGTTCAGGGATCGCGACGGCGTAGCCCTCCCGCCCCCCTCGCACCGCCGCATCAGACGTGTAGAATTGGGGTGCAGGGTCGCTGAACCCCCGTGGGGCCTCCACCTCGAGCTCGGCGGACGGCGTCCGGGCTTCCCAACGACCCCAACGCTCCCAACAGCCTCCACGCACCGTGTCCTTCGTTCACCTTCATACGCACTCCGAGTACTCTCTCCTGGACGGAGCCAACCGGCTCACCGACCTGGTCCACCGGGCCTGCCACTTCGAGATGCCGGCCCTGGCCCTCACGGACCACGGGTGCATGTACGGCGCCTGGTCCTTTCAGAAGGCCGCCCGACGAGATGGGATCAAACCCATCATCGGGATGGAAGCCTACGTGGCCCCGGGCGACCGGCGGGCCCGGTCGCGCAGCGCCC
>SKKH01000079.1 GCA_007121555.1 Gemmatimonadota bacterium
CGAGCCGCGCGAGGCCCCGCCGGGGGCTGCACCGGACACAGACGAAGCTGCGACCACGCGATCCGCGGCGTCGGTGCAGATCGAGGCCTGCCCCTCGATGCTTCGGGTTTCGAGATGACGTCACCGCGGCCGCCGGCCAACGAGAACGAGCGTCTGCAGGCGCTCCGTTCGTTCGGCGTGCTCGACACCCCACCCGAAGAGACCTTCGACGACCTGGTGGCGCTGGCCGCATACGTGTGCCAGGCGCCCATCGCCGTCATCAGCCTGGTGGACGAGGATCGCCTCTGGTTCAAGGCCCGGACCGGGTGGGAGGCCAAGGAGATCCCACGGGCCATCTCGTTCTGCGGCCATGCCATCCACGAGCAGGACTTCTGCGTTGTCCCCGACGCGAGCCGGGACGAGCGATTCGAAGACAATCCCCTGGTCACCGGCGATCTCCACATCCGCTTCTATGCCGCCTTCCCGCTGGTCGCGGACGGCGACAAGGTCATCGGTACGCTCTGCGTCCTGGACCACGAGGCCCGCAGCCTTCATCCGGACCACAAGGAGGCGCTGCGCACCCTGGGCGGGCACGTGATGGCCCTCCTGAAGCTCCGCCGCACCGAGCGCGAACTCTCAGAGGCCCGACGACGCCTGGAGGCCGACGCGGCGTGGCGCGAGAGCGCGGCCCGCTTCAGCCAGTTGGCGGACCACCTGGATCAGGTCTTCTGGATGACCGACCCGGCCCGGGAGGAGCTCCTCTACGTGAGCCCCGGATTCGAGGGGATCTGGGGTCGGCCCCTCGAGCGCCTCCACGAGGATCCCCGGGAATGGCTCCGGGGGGTGCACCCCGAGGATCAAGACCGGGTGAAGGACTCGCTTCTCGAGCAGGCGAAGGGATCACAGCGCCTGACCTACCGCATCGTGCGGCCCGATGGCCGGGTGCGTTGGATTCAGGACCGGGCGGTTCCGGTGAAGAACGAGGCCGGCGAGGTGGTCCGTGTCGTGGGGGTGGCCGACGACATCACCGAGCAGAGGCGCATGGAGGTGGAGCTCCGCGAGAGCGAAGCGCGCTACCGGGGGGTCGTGGAAGGGGCCCGGGACGGGATTTTCACCCTGGCCCCGGACGGAACGATCACCTCAGCCAACTTCGCCTTCGAGGCCATGACCGGCTGGTCGCGGGAAGAGTGGATCGGCGAGCCCTTCGACGCCATGGTCCATCCGGCGGATCTGCCCGAGGCGATGCGCCTGTTCCGGAGAATGGTCGCCGGGGAGTCGGTCCCGAGGGTGCCGCTCGAGCTCCGGTTCTCGGTCAAGGAAGGCGGCCACGTACCCATGGAGCTCACGGCGACGCCGCAGCGGATGGAAGACCGGATCGTGGGAGTCCTGGGTGTTGCCCGAGATCTGCGCGAGCGGCGCCGCATGGAAGAGGAGCTCCGCCAGATCCAGAAGATGGAATCCATCGGGGGGTTGGCATCGGGGGTCGCCCACGACTTCAACAACCTCCTGACCGTCCAGCGGGCCCACCTGTCCCTGCTGCTCATGACGCCCGGCCTGGACAAGGCGGCGGTGGATCACATCCAGGAGGTCGCCTCCGCTGCAGAGCGGGCGGCCTCGCTCACCCGCCAGCTTCTCCTGTTCAGTCGAAGGCGGCCCATCGAGCGCCGACGGTTCAACCTCAACGAGGTGGTCGTGACCCTCTCCCGGATGCTCGACCGGGTGGTCCGCAAGGACGTCGAGATGCACCTGGACTGCCATGAAGATCTGCCCGCCATCGAGGGTGATCCGGGGATGATGGAGCAGGTGCTCATGAATCTGGTGGTCAACGCCCGCGACGCCATGCCCGGAGGGGGCCGGATCGAGGTGATCACGAAGCCGGTCACCCTGGACGAGGCGGACGTCGAGATGCGGCCGGAAGCGCGGGCCGGGCACTTCGTGCGCCTCTCGGTCCGGGACACGGGACCCGGGATCGCGCCCGAGGTGCGCAGAAGGATCTTCGAGCCCTTCTTCACCACGAAGGACGTGGGCGAGGGCACCGGTCTCGGCCTCTCCACGGTCCACGGTATCGTGAGGCAGCACGATGGATGGATCGACGTCTCGAGCGTCGAGGGATTGGGCACGACCTTCCACGTGTTTCTTCCCGCGGTGAAGCCGGAGCTCGAGGCGGACGGCGAGGCGGCCTCGCTTCCGCAGATCCAGGGGGGCTCGGAGACGATCCTGGCCGTGGAGGACGAAGACGCGCTGCGCCGGATCGTGAAGTCCGCCCTCGAGCGCTACGGATACCGGGTGCTGATCGCTGCGAATGGCGCCGAAGCCCTGGAGCTGTGGCGTGAGCACCGGGAGTCCATCGACCTTCTCCTGACCGACCTGGTCATGCCTCTGGGACTCACGGGGTGGGAGCTGGCCGCGCGGCTCCGGGCCGAGCGACCCGAGCTCAAGGTGATCGTCATGAGCGGGTACGACCCGACGGAGCATGTGCCGGACGATGCGACGGACGCCCAGCTCAGGAAGATCCCGTTTCTGCAGAAGCCCTACGGACTCCTCGAGCTGGTCCGGACCGTGCGCCGGTGCCTGGACGAGGAAGACCCCGCCCCCGCCCCACCCCTCCGACCGGATCCATGAAGACCCAGTACTACACCGCCTCGAGCCTCGACGGCTTCGTCGCCGACCCCGATCACTCCCTGGACTGGCTCCTTCAGTTCGGCTTCCCTGAAGACGGCAGCTATCCGGCGTTCATCGACGAGGTGGGGGCGGTGGCCATGGGGTCATCGACCTACGAATGGCTCCTGAGGCATCATGTCCGGCCCGATTCCGAATCGCCGGAGCCCTGGCCCTACGCCCAGCCCGCGTGGGTGTTCAGCTCGCGTTCGCTGCCCCGGGTCGAGGGAGCGGAAATCCACTTCGTGGAAGGCGATGTGGGTCCGGTCCACCGCGAGATGGTCGAGGCCGCAGAGGGAAAGAACGTGTGGATCGTGGGCGGAGGAGACCTGGCCGGTCAGTTCCTGGACCGGGGACTCCTGGACGAGATCATCGTCCAGATCGCCCCCGTCACCCTGGGCAGCGGAGCCCCCCTTCTGCCGCGGCGACGGGTGGATCCGCCCCTGCGGCTCGTTTCGGTGGAAAGGGCCGGAGAGGCGTTCGTGGAGCTGCGGTACGCGGTGGAGTAGGGTCAAACGGAAACGGACGAGGTGCTCAGGGGGTGTGGAAGGAGGGAAGCGACCCTGACGATCGTAATGTCGAACGAAGAGCTGGGCACGGCCCTCAAGAGCCGGTCAGTGGAAGAGCGGGCCAGCCTCGCAGGCTTGACTACTGGGCGGTCGGAACCGTTCCCGGCTGCTGTGGGAAGGGGGGCGGCGTTGGGTCACTGGATCCGCGGGTGGCAGTACAGATTGATGTGACCCGTTCCGTCGGGCTCGATGCCGATACCGATGAGTTCGTGGACCCCGCGCGAACGTGCATCCGGCGGGAAAGCACCGATCGCGTGAAGGCCCTCAAGATAGGCGACCTCCGACACGCCGAGATCCCTCGCCAGGGCCCGCACCACGTCGACGACCACCCAGTCGCCTTTCGCCGAGCGCGAAAGCGGGATGTCGGTCTTGAGGCTGAGGGACTCGTCCTCATGGACCTCCAGGCTGATGTAGAAGCTGCGCTCGGGGAACCGATGCGACTCGACCGGCGCGCAAGCCCAGGCAGTCGAAAGCACTCGCCCCGCCCACTCCTGCCGGCCGAGCGACCGATACCAGCGCCGCAGCCAGTCCGGGCCGACCTCGTCGGAGTACAGGTAGAGCTTGACTTTGCCGGCGCTGCCGTCCGGGCGAACGTCCAGGCAGAGCCCTACCGGCCACGAGTCCCTGGAGACCTCTGCCGAGATCCTGCATACCTCGGCCAGCGCAGAGTGGCGGCCCAGGGACTTCAGGAGATGGCCGAACCGCCACCACCTGTCGTAGGCCCGGTCGCGTTCAAAGTTGAGGTAGACCTTGAGCGCCACCGAATCAGCCCTCGCACCGACCCCGAACCAGAGCGTGCTTCGCCAGTGCTCCGGAACGGGCTGCGTGGACGGGACCGCCAGGTCGATCGCATCCCAGAGCCAGCCGAGGGGGGGCAGGCTCAATAGGTCCGCTGCGCGGCGCAGTCGGTGAAGGGATACCCGGTGACGCCTGGCTGCCGAACTGCCGATGCGGCCCGCCTCGCAGAGGAACCGAACGGATGACGGCCTCCCGTCAATACAGAAGCTCCACTGCAACGGGAACCCCTTCGCGTTGATGGACGAGAGCCCACGATAGAACTCGTTGGCCGGTCGGTGCAGCGCATCCGCCGAAAAGATGCGGAGCAGCTGCCGGGCCTCGCCTGCCGCCCTCTCTGACACGCGGAAGGTGGCACAGAGCGCCGCCATCTGCTCCTCCACCTGGTTCAGAGCGGACGCTTCCGGTCGAAGCGCCCGCTCTCGAGGACGCATGCAGGGATCAGGGCGCGTCCTCTTCCTGGACGATGATCTGGCCATCGCGTCCGCGCTCGCCGTTCTCCCCCGTGGTTCCATTGTTGCCGGGGTTGCCGTTGGCGCCGCCCTGGTGTCCGGACCCGCCGGCGCCACCGGAACCACCGGATCCGGCGGCCCCACCGATCCCACCGTTCCCTCCTTCGGCATTCCCATTGAGCGCTCCTGTGGTGATGCGGCCGGCGACGGCGATGATGTTGCCACCGTTCCCTCCGCTCCCACCTCGTCCGCCGTTTCCGCCACGGGCTCCGTCACCGCCGCGGCCCCCGTTCCCGGGACGATCACAGTTGTTCTTCGTGCCGCCCGCCCCGCCCTGCCCCCCGTTGCCACCGCGGCCACCGGCCCCACCGTTCCCCCCGCGGCCGCCACGGGTATCCACATCTATCCCGACGATGAAGTCGGCGACGCGGATGACGATGTGGCTCCCGTTCGTCCCATCCTGGCCGGCGCTTCCGGCCGATCCATTCGTTCCACTGCCGCCGTTCGAGCCATTTCCTGGCGGCTTGTCTCCCGCACTCCACGGACAATCGCCCGCAGTCCCCGGTACGCCACTGCTACCGGTGCTCCCCGCGGTTCCAGATGCGCCGGGGCTCCCGTTCGTGCCGGTCGCGTTGATGTTCGGCATGACTGATCCTCCTTCTCAGGAAACGGAAAACGGCTCAATGGGAAGCGTGGGCGCGGTGAATCCGCCGGGCCCGAAGCCGCCGAACGACCCACCGGGAGTGAGCCCGCCCTGCAGGCTATGGCAATCGAACGTCGTGGGACCATCACAGGTGATCGCTCCGGTTCCGAACATCCGGATGCGGTTCGCACGAAGGACGAGCGTATTGCTGGCGACCTTCAGCACCGCCCCGTTCTGCACGGTGATGTCGCCGAAGACCGCGGCGAAGATGATCGCTGCGCGGGTGTTGAGGTAGGCGCTGAGCAGCTCCTTGTGGATCTGGACCGCCGCACGGTTGCCGTAGAGGTACTCCTCCGTTGCGAGGCGGGCAAAGCCCATCGCCTCGGCTCGAATCTCGGGTGAGACCTCGGCTTCGTTGAAGACGGCCGAACTCACCAACCGCGCGCTTGCGGCCGAAAGTCGGGGATCGCAGCACCGGATCGGGGTCTTCTCGGCGATCTCGTTGGGAGTGCCGATCAGCTCGGCGAGGTGGTCGATGTCACGGACCTCGAGGCGAACGTAGTGAGACCGCATCGCTTCCGAGCTGTAGCTCAGCACGCGGGTCTCACCCTCCGGAACCTCCAGGTTTGCGAGACGACCGTCCCGCTCCCGGCCGCTCGCCTCCCTCTCGAGGCGTTCGCTTCGTCCGCACTGTCCACTCATGGGGACCTCCTTGGCAAAAAGGGGCCGGGCTCCGGAGCGCGACGCACGCCAACCAGGTGCGTCATGAACCCTCCGTCGTCGAACGTCTCGACGCGCACCGACTGTGATTCCACCGCCGCGATGATCGCGGATCGGGACGGACTGCACATGCGGTGCTCACCGCCCGAATCGGTGAACATCCAGTGCGAGTAGTCGCGCACCAGAGGCCGAACGGTACAGGCATGCTGCGCGGCGAAATCAGACCCATTGAACGAGGACAGGGCCTGCGGAAGGAGAAGCTCGGCGTAGAGAAAGCCGCCGGGTTTCAAGAGCGAGGCTGTGTGCTGAAAGAAGGCGGCAATCTCCGACTCATCGCCCAGATAGCAGTAGCTTCCCCAGAAGTTCGTGATGAGCGAGAAGCTGTCGGGCGCGAACGGAAGGCTGCGGATGTCAGCGTGAACAAAGTCGGCGTCCGGGTTGCGTAGCACAGCGTGCTCGAGCTGTACCCGGCTCAGGTCCGCCCCGACCTTCCGGATCGTCGAGGGAAAGCGCGAGAAGTGCCAGGCGTGTCCACAGCAGGTGTCGAGCCAGACGGTGGGAGCGCTGCTCTGGAGGCGGAGCAGGATGAGCTTCAGCACCTCGACGTTGGTGCTGTGTTTCCGCGTCCACGGCGCGATGTAGAGTTCAGGGTACGCGTCGGAATAGGCCTGCCCGTAGATCGACCGGGTGGTGTCGCGGAACGTCGTCTGCGAGGGTGGAGCGGGTCCGCTCACGGGACGGAACTCAGCAGATGGGGCGAAACACGGTTGCCTTCAGGCCCGACATACAGTGAAGACCCCCAAGCCTGATCCCAATTAGTGACTCCAAGTGATGGCTGTCAACGTTCTTGATTCGTGCTGCGGATCGGAGAGGCACCTATCCAGAAAAGAGGCGAGGCTGGCCGTGCGGCGGGCGCTACACCGCCTCGAGCCTCGACGGCTTCGTCGCCGACCCGGATCACTCCCTGGACTGGCTGCTTCAGTTCGGCTTCCCCGAAGACGGGTGGATCCGCCCCTGCGGCTGATCTCGGTGGAGAGGGCCGGAGGGGCGTTCGTGGAGCTGCGGTACGCGGTGGCGTAGCGGGGGCGGGGGCTTCACCCGCGAATCCCTCTCAGTACCGCTGCATGAACCAGTCCTCTCCGTCGGGGGTCTCGTCGACCATCTCCACCCACCGGATCCAGTGTCCAGCGACCTCCTGAACCGCGTTCACGGAGCGCTGGGCCTGCTGCACGTGGGGGCTGTCCATGGGGTCGTCGGCGGAGGCGTAGCGGTTCATGGCGACGGCGGAGTCCCGGTCGCCGCGGTTGATCGCCCGCAGTTGCTCTGCGGCGGCTTGTACGGGGCCCCACACGTCGCCCATCTGGTCGAGCTTCTCCGCCACATCCTCGACGTGCTCTCGAAGCTGCAGGTACGTGCTGATGTAGAGCAGGTACTTGGCGTTCACCTCGGTGGCCATGGATACGATCTTCGCGGCGGCGGCGCGGCTTCGGATGGCGCGCTCGTGCTCGTACGCCCGGAACCACTCTTCGGGACTGGCCCCGTCACCTCGCCGAGTCGGTGACCCGCCTTCGGGCCTGCTCCGCACATCCGACCCGTCCTGCTCGTTGGCAAGCCGTCCGAGTTCCTGCGCCATCGCGGGGTCTTCGACATACTCGTAGTAGCTCCGGAAGGCCGAGATGCGCTCGGCGGCTCGCGGTCGGACCTTGTCTTCGTCGATCATGTCCTCGGCGAACCCGTACCTCTGCACGAACTCCCTTCGGCCGGTCTCGAGTTCGCTGCTTACCTCACGGGTGGCCTTGAACGACTCCTCCGCCAGCTTCTGCGTGCTGGTCAGGAGCACCACTCGTTGGAGCGCCTCGAAGTGCACCCGGTAGTAGCCGATCACCGCGGCGATGCCGGGATGCCGGCCGGCCACCTTTCCCACCAGGTCCTGAAGGATGCCCACGACCTCGCTGGCGCGGGTTCGCGGGTTGTAGAGCCTCCGGGCCCGCTGGTAGCTGCTCCGGACCGTGTCGATCTGTTTCTTGAGTTCTTCCAGGTGGTCGACCCGGATGTTTCGGGGGGTGGGGATCTCATACGACATGGGGGCCTCCGTGAACCGGACTGAACACACGACGACGGACGTGCGCAGTCGGCGGATCCGCCACGGAGGGCCTGGTCCGGCGGGTAGGGACGACCTGTGAGGCCGCGACACCCGTCGCGCCGCAAGGACGAGGACGATGGTCCGTATCTGCTTGTCGAATCAGGAGTTCGACGACCGGCGGATCCTGACCGCGCCTGAGAACAGAATGCCCCGAGAGAACTCGGGAGGTCAAGAAGAATCTCTCGGCGCACCAGCAATTCCCGCGGCTGGATCCGCCCCTGCGGCTCGCTTCGGTGGAGAGGGCCGGAGAGGCGTTCGTGGAGCTGCGGTACGCGGTGGAGTAGGGTCGCCCGAAGCCCCACGGGGGCCGCCGGGACATCCAATCTCAGCCGATGACGAGGGAAGCGATCTTCGTAGCCATCTCTCGGATCAGCGACGGATCGGTGGCATCCTTTCGCACCCGGAACCGAAAGCTCGTCATACCGTCGGTACGGGACACCTGGAGATCGATCCGGGTCTGCAACCAGGTGATCAATCCGCCCAGGATCACCGCACCGGCCAGGGCGACTTCCACCGATTTCTGGGACTCGTCGGGCGGTTCGGCGATGAGCGCTTCGAGGCTCCTGCGGAGGGCGTCATCCTCCCACATCATCTGAAGCAGCACGCGTGCGTCGGCCGCCGTGACGGCGGGCTCCGGCAGGACCCGATCCGGCTCCAATGGGGGCGCAACGCCTTCCTCCTCGAGGAAGACCGCGATCGCGGCACGGGCTTCCTCAGGCGAGGCCACCGCAGTCCGGGCCTCGGATGGAAGTTGATCCCTCATGTCGGCGGTCAGGTGCGCGAGGATGCGCAGGACCGTCTCGTCATCCAGGTGCGCTGCGGGGTCGGTGTGCATGATCATCTCCAGTCGCCGGTCAGGGTGAAGGGAGCCCAGTGGTAGGGGTGCCGATGCACCTCCGAGTCGGACTCCAGGAACTCGCGCTGCACCGCGGACAGCGCCTGCCACTTCGCCAGGGGCTCTCCGGGATCCAGCCAGTGGCGATAGAAGCGCGCGAGAAACTCGCGGGACGAATGGGTGTGCACGTTCCAGAGGGTCAGGACCAGCGCCGATGCGCCTGCCATCAGGAACGCCCGGCTGAACCCTTCGAACTCATCGCCTGCATTCCGCTGGCCCTGCAGCCCGCTCGAGCAGGCGTTCAGGGTGATCAGCGAGCCCGGGATCCGGCTGGGCAGAACGTCCCTGGCCCGGAGCACGAACCGGCTGCGCTCGAGCAGAGGTATGGCCCACGGATCCCTCGGAGGCCTGCGCCGGCCATCGGCAAGGAGCAGCCCGGACTCCAGCGCGTCATCCGGATCAAAGAACCCATGGCACGAGAGGTGGACGATCGGGTGCCGCGGGAGCTCGTCGAGGATCCGCTGCGGGGTGGCCCGCTCCGCGCCCAACCGGCAATCGAGCTCGAACCGGGTGGGATCGAAGATGAGCGCGTCCTCCTCGAACGAGGCGGGGTCCGCATCCTCCGCTGCGGAGACGCCGGCGACCAGCACCGAAGGACGGGAGGGCGCATGGGTGACCCCTCGCGACAGCGTCCAGGCCGACGTGCTCAGACTGGGCGTGTAGACGATGTCCACGAGGCTGGCCAGGAAGGCGTCTCCAGACGTGCGCAGCGCATGGAAGGGGATCAGGTGGAGGGGCCCGTGCGGCGCGATGCACAGGGGCCTGGCGCCGGTGAACGAGGCCAGGAAGTCGGCCACTGAAACCCCGGCCCGATAGAGGAAATCGAGGGATCGGGCGAAGGGTCGGTTTCCGGCAATCGGCGGGTGGGGTGGAAACTCGGACGGCGCGCCGTTGAAGGTCCGGTGCAGGCCCCGAACGACCTGTTCCCACTCCGGACGCCCGATGGGAAAGCGGCACACCTCGGGTTGCACGTCGCCCCCCGAAAGGGCGAAGGCCGTGGTCGTGGTGTCGTCGCAGAAGAACGAGACGAACACGGGGCCCGCAACCCCCTCGTTCTCGATCCACTCCTGCATTTCGGCGAAGCGGACCGGCCGTGCGGTGCGGAAGCGAACGTAGGCGGGAGCGGTCGCCTCCATCCGGTTCCAGACGTTCAGAAGGTCCTCGCGAATCTCGCCGAGGCGCTGGATCCGATACTCCTCCGAGGGCACCTCACCCTCCTGGTAACTTCGCTCGAGGGCGAGGAGTTCGGACTCACGTGCCGCGAGATCACTGGGAACGCCGGCGGGGGGTTCGACGGCAAGGCCTGCCAGACCGCTGAGGAAGCTTCGGCTCTTCGTGGCTTCGTGAAGCTCGAACGCCTCCACGAGGGGGGGCTCCCGGCCGGCGACGGAGGCGGCTCTCGGATCGCACAAGAGCTCGATCCGCAGGCTGTAGTGCGCGATGTGGGCCCCGATGATCTCCGCCCGCCGGGCGTCGAGGAGGGTGGCCTGGAGTTCGCGCTCGAGCATCTCACCGGCCGCGTGTAGCATGCGCACCGCTTCCTCATATCCACCCGGCTCCTCGGCCATGAGGCGGCAATATTCGGTGTGCAGTCGGATCTGCCCGACCTCCAGATCCCGGCCTGCCAGCCTGCCACCGAGGAGATCGAGGGCCCGACCGCGGTCTCCCCGAGCGGTATAACGGCGGGCCAGCATCATGGCGAGCAGGTCGGCCTCCAGTCCGTGGCCGGTTCGTTCCGCAAGATCGAGTGTGCGTTCGAGCTCCTCCACGTCGTCGGGATCCCCGGCATCCTCTTCCAGGGCCGAGGCCCGGGACGCGTACATGACGACGCCGGGCACGTCGCCTGCTTCGAGAGCGGGAATGAGGGCCATGCCGTACCAGGTCATGGCCTCGTCGGGCCGTCCCAGATCCCGCAGCGCATCGCCCATACCGAGAAACGCGATGACCTCTCCCCGCTTGTCGGCCGAATTCATCTTCTGGCGCAGGGCCTTGCCGAACTCGATCTGCGCCTCGGCCGGTCTGCCCAGCCCGAGGAGGGCGTTGCCCAGGTTGTTGTGGGTCGACGCGACGAGCTGAGGCGCGCCCCACCGTTCGACCATTCGCAGGATCCCCCTGAATCTGCGGTACGACTCCCGGGCCAGTCCGCGCTTCAGAAACGAGGCCGCCTCGCTGTTCAGTGCCATGAAGAGCATCGGTCGGTCGCCGACCTCCCGCGCACATCCGGCGGCCGCTTCGTAGTCGGCCATTCCCTGTTCGAAGCGGCCCAGATCTTCGTGGACGCGCCCCCGCAGGAGGAGGCATCGTGCAAGAAACGACGAGAGTCCCTGCCGCTCGAGGGTTTCCACCGAAGCATTCAACTCATCGAGCGCCCGAGCGTGATCGCCGAGCTCCCGGGCGGCGCCGGCCCTGATATACGGGTCTGCCGCGGCCGCTGGCTCCCCGAGGTCGTGGACCGTCAGCCCTGCCGCCGGCAAGTCCGAGTCGGAAGCTGGGAGGCCCGACCGCGTGCCTGCATCGGCCGCGATCAGCTCCCGCACGAATCCCGTCAGCTCCGCCTCGGCGTCCCGTCCCTGGTCTCGCAGCTCGGTGAGTCGAGTCGCGAAGGCGCCATCGAGGCCGGCTGCATCCAGCCCGGGCATCGCCTTCACGGACTCTCGCAGTGCGGAGACATTCGGCATCCAGACCAGGTGGTCGACCAGTCGGAGATATTCCGCAGTCGCCGGATCGCCCATCATTCGCCGGCCTCCAGGTAGGCGATCCGTTCCTCGACATCCTCGCGCTCCTGGTCGTTGGCAGCGAACCGGAAGGCCTCGTTCAGGTGGTGGCGCCCCGAGGCG
>SKKH01000255.1 GCA_007121555.1 Gemmatimonadota bacterium
AGGTCCGGGTGGCTTCGTGGATCGGGGGATCGGCCAGCCCGGGGTCGACGACCTCCACCCGAACGGTGTGGATCAGGCTCCCCCGGAATCGTTCCCGGGTCGCGGTGACCCGGAGCTCCCCCCCCAGGAAGCTCCCCAGAGCCTCCAGTGTGGGAAGCGCGTCGTCCACGTCCCCTTCGAGGGCGCATCGCACCACTGCAACCGCAAACCGGTCGTCCTCCAGCTCCAGGATCGATCCGCCCGGACGGTGACCTCGCAACGGGCGAGGTCGATCGCAGGCGGAGAGTGCGCCGACCTCTCCCCTCGTTCGGTGGACCTCGCCTCGCTCACCGCTCGAGCGCCTCGCTACTCCGAGCCATCCCCACCCTGGCCGGGATCGTCGCCCTCGCCGGCCTGGCCCAGGATGAGCTTGTGGGCCCGGAGACGGAGGGAGCTGATCCGGATGAATCCCCAGGCATCCTGCTGGTCGTAGCCGCCCGAGACGTCCATGGAGGAGAGCTCCTGGTCGTAGAGAAGGCTGGACGACTGCCGGCCCATGGGCACCACGTTCCCCTTGTAGAGCTGCACCCGGACCCGGCCGTCGATGAGCTGCTCGGACTGACGGAAGGCGGCCTGGATGAAGTCCATCTCCGGCGAGAACCAGAAGCCGTTGTAGATGATCTCGGCGAAGCTCGGAGAGAGCATGTCCCGGAGCCGGAGCACCTCCCGGTCCATGGCCACGCCCTCCAGGTCCCGGAGCGCATGGTGAAGGATGGTGCCCCCGGGGGTCTCGTAGATCCCCCGGGACTTGATGCCGACGAACCGGTTCTCCACCATGTCGACCCGGCCGATCCCGTGGATCCCGGCCTGTTCGTTCAGATAGGTGAAGAGCGCCACGGGATCCTCGTGAACTGTCCCGTCGTCCAGATTCTCCACCTTGACCGGTACCGAGTCCTTGAAGTGGATGGCCAGTTCGGTGGCGGTTTCGGGGGCGTCCTTCAGCGACCGCGTGAGCTTGAACATCTCCGGCGGGGGCGAGATGTCCGGATCCTCGAGCATCCCGGCCTCGTAGGACCGGTGCATCAGGTTCTCGTCGGAGGAGTAGGGCTTCTCGGCGCTGGCCTCGACCTCGATGCCGTGCTCCTTGGCGTAGGCCAGGAGGTCGGGCCGGCCCTGGAACCGCTCCAGGAACTCCTTCTCCTTCCAGGGGGCGATCACCTCGAGCTGGGGAGCCAGAGCGGCGAAGGCCAGCTCGAAGCGGACCTGATCGTTGCCCTTCCCGGTGGCGCCGTGGGCCACCGCCGACGCCCCTTCCCGGAGCGCGATCTCCACCTGCCGCCGCGCGATCACGGGACGCGCCAGCGCCGTTCCCAGGAGATAGCGGTTCTCGTAGATGGCGTTTCCGGCGATGGCGGGGAAGATGAAGTCGGTGACGAACTCCTCCTTCAGGTCCTCCACGAAGGCCTTGGTGGCCCCGGTCCGGAGCGCCCCCTCGCGGACCGCATCGAAGTCCTCGATCTGGCCCACGTCGGCGATGTAGGCGATGACGTCGTAGCCGCGCTGAATGAGGACCTTCAGGATGCAGGCGGTATCGAGTCCGCCGCTGTATGCCAGCACTACCTTCTGCTTGCTCAAATTCCGACTCCCTGGCCAGGGTGGGCGGAGCGGGTTCCGCCCCACCCGATGATGAACGTGTGTCCCACGAGAAGAACCCGACCCCGTCCGAAACGACGGGCTCGGTCGGATCGTCCACTCCTGTGGTGAAGGTGGAATTAAAGCCAGGCTTCGCCCTGGGAGCAAGGCCACGACGGATGAAGTCGCACCTGAAAGACGGTTGAAGGTCGTGGAGGAGGGGGTCCCACTTGCCTCTCGACGGACAGGACCCTTCTTATCGAAGGGTCCGAAGCCCTATCCGGAGGTCCCATGCTCGCACGCCACGTCGTCCCCCTTCCCCAGCTCCACTATCCCCCCGATCCCTGGCGGATCGTAGAGACCCGCTTCGAGCGCGAACACATGAGCCGGGCCGAGACCATCTTCTCGCTGGCCAACGGGTTCGTGGGCTTCCGGGGAACCCTGGAGGAGGGCCGGCCCTCGCTCTCGCCGGGAACCTTCATCAACGGCTTCCACGAGACGTGGCCCATCGAGCATGCCGAGGAGGCCTACGGACTGGCCCGGACGGGGCAGACCATCGTGAACGTGCCCGATGCCACGGTGATCAAGCTCTACGTGGACGACGAGCCCCTGGTGCTCTCAGTGGCCAACGTCCACGACTACCGCAGGGTGCTGGACATGCGCACCGGGGTGCTGACCCGGGAGTTCCGGTGGTCGACTCCCGGCGGCAAGCAGGTGGAGGTCCGGTCCCGGCGCCTCATCTCTCTTAGGGACCGGCACCTGGCCATCTTCGACTACGAGATCGTCCTTCCCCACGAGGATGCCCCCGTCCTCCTGGTCTCGAAGGTCCTGAACCGTCAGGACACGGTGCCCGAGGACGAGCCCTCTCCCCGGCCCACCGACCCTCGCCTGGCGCGGGTCTTCCCCGACCGCGTGCTCCGCGCCCTGCTCGCTCGGACCGAAGAGGACCGGATCACCCTGGGCTACCGCACGGGCCACAGTCGGATGACCCTGGGCATGGGGGTGGACCACGTGATCGGGACGGCGGTGGATCACGAGGTGGAGGTGGAGGCCGGCGAGGACATGTCCAGACTGGTCCTCACCGCTCGCGCCACCGCCGGCGAACCCATCCGGCTCACCAAGTACGTGGCCTATCAGACCTCGCGGGTTGTGCCGGCGGTGGAGCTGGCGGACCGGTGCGGCCGTACCCTGGACCGGGCCATGGCCCAGGGCCTCGAGACACACCTGGATCACCAGAGGGAGGAGCTCGACAAGTTCTGGGATCGGGCCGATGTGGAGGTGTCGAACGGAGAGAAGACCCTGGTGACCCAACAGGCCATCCGGTGGAACCTCTTCCAACTGGCCCAGGCCACCTGGCGCGCCGAGGGGACCGGGGTGCCGGCCAAGGGGCTCACCGGGCAGGCCTACGACGGCCACTACTTCTGGGACACCGAGATCTACGTGCTTCCCTTCCTCACCTACACCCAGCCCAGGATCGCCC
>SKKH01000142.1 GCA_007121555.1 Gemmatimonadota bacterium
GGGGACTCGGTTCATCAGGTGCTCTCCGCTTGAAGGCTCGTGGGTCCCGGCTCGAAACCGGAACACCCCTCATCGTAGCGGTAAGCTCACAGATGTCCGTCACAGCTCTGTAACGGGACCGGCGCGGTGATGTAACGTTCTTCTTCGAGTTCGTGACATGAGCTCCGAGTGGAGGTTCCGAGGCTCTTCCCCCTGCCTGGGGACCCGCCGGGTGTAGGCCCCCTGGGAGTCCAGTTCCCATGCCAGCTGGTTGTCGTCCAGGCAGAGCTCCAGGAGCTCGGTCAGGCGAACCTTGAGGTCGGGGTCGAGGACCGGGGCCACAGCCTCCACCCGCTCGGCCAGGTTCCGGGTCCGCCAGTCGGCGCTCCCGATGAAGAGCAAGGGGTCGCCGCCGTTCCCGAAGTGGTAGATCCGCTCGTGCTCCAGGAACCGGCCCAGCACGCTCACCACCCGGATGTTCTCGCTGTAACCCGGAAGGCCCGGCCGGAGTCGGCAGTGTCCACGAACCACCAGATCGATCTTCACCCCGGCCTGGGAGGCGCGATACAGCTTCTGGATGATCCCGGGATCGTCCAGGGCGTTCAGTTTCGCCACGATCCGCCCCTGCTCACCTCGTTCGGCCCGCTCCGCCTCTCCGTCGATGAGCTCGTAGAACCGCCGCCGCATCCAGAGGGGGGCCACGATGAGGCGACGGTACGCCTGATCCGGGGCGTGGCCCGTGAGAAAGTGGAAGAGATCCACGACATCGGCCCCGATCTCCGGGTCCCGGGTCAGAAGGCCCAGGTCCGTGTAGATCCGGGCGTTGTGGGCGTGGTAGTTGCCGGTGCCGATGTGGCAGTAGACCTGGGGCTGTCCCTCTTCGCGCCGGACCACCAGAAGCACCTTGGCGTGGGTCTTGAGTCCGATCAAACCATAGGTGACGTGGACTCCTGCGTTCTCCAGGACCCGGGCCCACTCCATGTTGTTCTGCTCGTCGAAGCGGGCCTTCACCTCGACCAGAACCGCCACCTCCTTTCCGAACTCGGCGGCCCTGAGAAGCGCTCGCACGATCCTGGAGTCATCGGAGGTCCGATAGAGCGTCTGCTTGATGGCCAGGACCCGGGGGTCCACAGCCGCCTCCTCCACCAGCCGTTGCACGCTCTCGCTGAAGGACTCGTAGGGATGATGAACCAGGATGTCACCCTTCCGGATGATGGAGAAGATGTCCTCCTCGTCCTCCGATTCCCCTTCGTGGGCCAGCCGGGGTGGGACCACAGGCTCCCAGGGCTCGAGCTGGTGCTCCGGCAGGTCCAGACCGGCGATCTGCACCAGGTCGGCCAGGGCCAACTCCCCTGACAGCTCCACCAGGTCCTCTTCGTTCAACTCCAGCTCTCGCAGAAGAAGCCGGCGAATGGGCTCGGGCATGGCCCGCTCCACCTCCAGGCGAACCACGGGAGCGAATCGGCGCTCTCTCAGCTCCCTGGAGATCATGGCCAGGAGGTCCTCCGCCTCCTCCTCGTCGCGACGGATGTCGGCATTCCGAGTGACCCGGAAGAGGTGGACCCCCTCCACGATCATGGAACCGAAAAGCTCCTCCGCATGGTGCCGGATCAGGTCTTCCATGGCTACGAAACGGAACTCTCCCCGCGAAGCCGGGATCGGGAGCCAGCGTCCGGTCCCGGTGGGGACCTTCAGTCGGGCGAAGTGGAAGGTCCCACGTCGGGGATGACGAAGCTCCACCGCCAGCGACAGACTCAGGTTCGAGATGAAGGGAAAGGGGTGTCCCGGATCCACGGCGAGGGGGGTGAGGACGGGATAGATCTGTTTGCGGAAGTGGTCCGCCAACTCATCCTGCTGGTCAGCCCCGAGTTCCTCGAGGGAAGCCAACTCGACCCCAATTTCCGCCAGCTCACGCCGGAGCTCGCCCATCCACAACTCCTCGATGGCCCACTGCATCCGATGGACTTCGGCCCGCACCAGCTCAAGCTGGTCGGCGGGGCGCCGTCCGTCAGGTGAGGTGCCGGTGACCCCCGCCGCTTCCTGGCGACGGAGCCCTCCCACTCGCTTCTGGACGAACTCGTCCAGATTCCCCGTCGTGATCGCGAGGAACCGAATCCTTTCCAGGAGGGGAAGCTGGGAATCCCGGGCGTAGTGGAACACCCGCCAGTTGAAGTCCAACCATCCCAGCTCCCGATTGAAATAGAGGGCGGGATGGTCGAGGCCCGCCCCCTCGGGTACGGGAGCGGGGCGGACTGCCTGGGGGAAGCGTGGGAGAGAAGTGCTTGGCATGGTACAGAAAGGATACCGGTTGAGCGCCCACCCTGGGAACCGGATGCTGTAACGTGACCCGATTGTTACAGCCGGCCGCGGCCAGGACGGGGTTCGGAATCCCGCTCCCCGCTCTCTCGTTCAGGCGCTCCGGTGTGGTGCGTCAGGGATTCGGCAAGGGACCAAGGGGCCCGCCGCGCCGGGGGCGGAACTACAGCGCCAGAGTGAACTGGACCCGGAACTCCATCTCGTCCTCTCCGGTGACGCCGGAGCGCAGGTTCCGGATGTCGGCCTGGAGTTTGGCCCGATGGCCGGCCACGTAGTAGCTGTAGGCGATCCCCGTCTCCACCGAGTTCCGCTCCAACTCCGGGCGGATGAGGGCGTACCGGGCCACGACCTCATGCCGAAAGTCCCACAGATACCCGATCTGGCCGTGGCCCCCGTCGGTGACCGTCCGCTCCCCATCGGTGGGCTCGGCCCACTCCCGGAAGAACTCCGCCGTCATGTTGAGGCCTCCGGTGCGGAAGGCGGCCTCGCTCCCCACGCGGGAGACGTCCACTTCAATCCCGTCCACCACTTCACGGTTGGTGAGTCCTGCCACCCCCAGCGCCACCCTGGGGCTCGAGTCCCCCACGTGGGCGCTCTCCTCGGGAGGAAAGGCACCCAGCGGAGTGAAGACCAACCGACCCACCGGCATCATCCGCCCTCCGGGGTTCTGGGTCTGGTTGATCCCGTTTCCGTTGAAGACGCCGGCCTGATACTGAAGCCGCTCACCTGCCAGCATGCCCCCCACCCCAACTCCCTGCTGGCGACCGGGGGCGAAGCGGACATCGACGATGGACCGGTCCACGAAGTGGAGGGCCCCGGACGACGTCAATTGCTGGCGACCGAACGGGGCCTTTCCCTGCCCCGCCCAGAGGACGGCGCCCGGATGGAGCTGGTAGCGGACGCTCGCGTCGAAGAGCCGAACCCCCGGACCCGCCAGCTCGAGCTGGATGAGGTACTCGAAGTCCTCGTAGACCTGTCCGCTGAAAGACAGGCGCCCCCGCTGGACACGGGTGAGATGGGTCTGGCCCTCGGTCTCGTATCGGTGCCGCACTTGCAATCGGGCTCCGATCCTCATGGTGAAGGGGGGGACATCCTGAAGCGCTTCACTCAAGCCCTGTCCCGAGGCACCGATGGAGTCGACCGCAGTCGAATCGAGGCCCTCGAAGTAACTTCCAACCGAGGGGGCCGGGGTAGATGATCCAGCAGCAGCGAGGAGCGAAGGGAGCCCGAGCAGGAGAAGGATCGTGATGCAAAACACCCGGATCTGCGAAACCAGGACCTCCGCGGTGGAATTCGAACCCCGGCATACCACCCCTCTCCTCGGTGTGTACCGTCGGTCCCTGTGTCCGTCGTACACTTCCCCTCTCCACCCATGGTCATGTGGTCGCGACCCATGTCACGAACGAGACGCGGAAAGGTGACGATTTCACAACGGGAGCACCATCCCTCAACGGCGTTTCCACTCCCGATCGCGTTCGGAGAAGGACCGGGGGAGGAAGGACGACTCCGTGACGCTCAAGAAGGAGGGGTGGGGCCCGGGGTGGAGTCCGAGCGGGAGGAAGTCGACGGGGGAGGAGCGTCGGAACCGGAGGAGGACCCGACGGCCCGGGGAAGGGTGAACCGGACCGTCGTGCCCTCGTCCAACCGGCTGTTCGCCTGCACCGCGCCCCCGTGACGTTCGACCAGATGCTTCACGATGGCCAGGCCCAACCCCGTACCTCCATCGGCTCGGGAGCGGGCGGGATCCGCCCGGTAGAACCGCTCGAAGATCCGCCCCAGGTGCTTCTCGGGAATTCCCGTTCCGGTGTCTGCGACCTCGACGGCGACCTGCCCTGCCTTCTCCAGACGTGACCTCACCTGAATGCTGCCCCCTGGGCCTGTGTAGCGGAGCGCATTGCTGAAGAGATTGGAAAAGATCTGGGTGAGAGCACCGGGGTCGGCCCGGACCCTCCGTGCCTCCCCTTCGCACTCCACGAGAAACTCGACGCCCTTCTCCTCGGCCTGGTCCACGAAAGCGCTCCAGGCGTCCCGGGCCACCTCCTCCACCTCCAGGACCTCGGGGCTGACCGTCCAGCCGCCGGATTCAATCCGGGACAGGTCGAGGAGATCCTCCAAGATGGACTGAAGCCGTTCGGCGTTGGAATGGAGGCTTGCCAGAAACCGTGCGCGCAGCCCGGGGGGGAGGTCTTCGTCCTGCAGGGTCTCGGCATGACCTCGGATCACGGTCAGGGGGGTCTTGAGTTCGTGGGAGGCGTTCGCCACGAAGTCCCTGCGGACCCCCTCGAGTCGCCGTAGTTCGGTCGTGTCGAGAAAGACGAGAACGGCCCCGCCGCGGGGGAGGGGTTGAGCTGTGGCGAGGAGATGCTTGTCATCGTATTCGATTTCGGTGGGCGGGATGGCTTCGCCCCGGCGTGCCCGGGCGACCAGGTCCATGAAGGCGCGGCGGCGAGCAACCGCCTCCGGGGGCACACCCTCATAATCGCCCTCCAGGTCGAAGATCTCCCTGGCGGCAGGATTTGCCCTGCGGAGGAGCCCCTTCTCATCGATGGCGAGCACACCTTCGGCCATGGCATCGATCAGGGCCTGCATCTCCTCCCGCTCGCCCTCGAGCTGGCCCAGCCGCCGCTCGAGCTCGTTGGCGAGGCGGTCCAGAGCGTCACCCAGGTCTCCCAGCTCGTCGGAGCGCTCGATCCGGATCCGGTCCGAGAGATCCCCCTCCGCCATGGCCGAGGCGATGGCCTTCATGCGCCGCAGTGGGCGCGTCACGGCGATGCTGAATCCCAGCGAGAGCAGCGCGGCGAGCAGGAGGGCCACACCCCCGACCTGGAGGATCTGCGACCGGACCCGAGCCACCACGTGATCGATCTCCTCGGTCATCATGGAGAACCGCACCACCACACCATCGGGAGCACGGACTGCGGCGTAGACCTGGTCCGCGCCTACGGAATCGCTGAACCGAATGGCCATCCCCCGACCCTCCTCCATGGCGCTCCGGACCTCCGGTCGCCCGGAATGGTCGTCCAGTTCAGCCACCCGCTCCGGCTCTACTCCCGAATCCCCCAGGACCCGACCCGACGGATCCACGATCGTCACTCGATGCCCGGTCAGGGACCCCATCCTGCGAGCCAGGAGATCCGGATCGGCCCCGGGGGTCTCTTCGTAGAGCGCGAGCCCCAGCGCCAACTCCCGTTGGAGGTCCACACCGGCCTGTTCCAGGAGGGGATGGCGCAGGGTTCTCTCTACGCCCACCGAAAGGGCCAGAACCACTGCCGCGACCACGAGACAGTAAGAGAGAAAGAGCTTGTGGTGGGCGCGAAGGCGCATGGACCGAGTCTGGCCGAAAGGGGGGCGGGCGGTCAGGGGGGCGGATCGCTGCGGAACCGGTAGCCGAACCCTCGGATCGTTTCCAGCCAATCCGCCGCCCCCTCCAGCTTACCCCGGAGCCGTTGGACGTGCATATCCACGGTCCGGGTGGTGATGTCCGCCGTGGTATCCCAGACCGCCTCCAGGAGTTGGCGCCGGCTTTGCACGCGTCCCCTTCGCTCCACCAGGGTGACCAGAAGGCGATATTCCGTCGGGGTCAGATTCAGCGCTCGACCCGCGACCTCGGCCTGGGCGGCGCCGGTATCGATGGCGATGGGACCGGCTCGAAGCAGGCGGCCCTGACCGGCGGCTGGTGGTGGCTGCTGGACTCGGCGTAGGACCGCCCCAACCCGCAGCACCAACTCCTGGGGCGAGAAGGGCTTGGAGACGTAATCGTCGGCTCCGAGCCGCAGTCCCGCCACCCGGTCGCTCTCCTCCTTCCTGGCCGTGAGGAGGATCACCGGAAGTGCTTCCAATTCCGGACGGGACCGAAGCTCCTGGAGGAGTTCCAGCCCGGACATCTCGGGCAGCATGAGATCCAGGACCACCAGGTCGGGCCGCTCGAGCTCGATGGCTTCGAGTCCCTCGGTCCCGGTGGTGGCGGTCCGTACCCGGTACCCCTCCCGAGCCAGATGATAGGCCACCAGGGCGGAGATGTCAGGCTCGTCGTCCACGACCAGGATATGCTCGCTCATGCCCCGACCCATCTCTGAGTTGATGACCCTTCCACCTCTCGTCCCCACCTGGAAGGTCCCTGCCGGGCTGCGGACGGGCAAGTCCCGGAAGGTGGCACCTGCCAAGGGAAGAAGGGTTCTACAGAATGGACGTCACGATGCTTTTCCGACAGTGCCCCGGAACCTCGAACCCGACTCAGTACTCATGGCATCTCTGCGCTGGCTCGTCACCCTTCCTTTGCTCCTTCTCATGTCAGGATGCGGGGACACCCCGACCGGTGCGGGCCTTCCCGGTCCCGGGGGACAGGGCGGAGGAACCCTGACCTTCGAGAGCGGCGAGGAGTGGGACCTCGAAGTGACCGGCTGCGTCCTGGACGGAGACGCCAACGCCCCGCAAGGCCTGATCCTCCTGATGGAGGCCCGATACGAACCCGAGGACGCCTACCTTCTCGTGCGCCGCTTCATCTTCCCCGGTGCGGACCTGAGCGACCCCGTCTTCGACCCGGAGGACATATCGGACCTCTTCCGCATCAGCTTCGGGGATCGCGACGACCCCGACTCGTTCATCCAGGCCGGATACCAGCCCGAGGACGGGCCCACCACCATGGCCGAGCCCTTCCTCCAGATTCAGAGCCGCGCGGTGGCCGCGGAGGACATCTTGCTGCTTCCGGAAGGGACTGTGGACCCTGACGATGGGATTCGCCTGGACCTGGCGGCCTCCTGTCCCTGACGGGCGACTCCGATCACTAGAAGGCTGATCGGAAAGGAGGGCGAGCCGCGTTGCGAGCGCCACGGAGTTCCCCGGTAGGCGGGCCGCCGCAGGCGATATGCCTCTGGCGCATCGTCGAGGGGCAGGCTGCCAGCCCCAGAAGTCCTGTGAGAAGGACCAGACCAAGGGTTCGGCAGAGACCAGACACGACGGCACCCTCCAGGGGAAAGGAATCGGAGACTCCTGAATCTCCTCTCCGGGGGTCACGGTCCGGCTCGCTCCGACGGACAACATCTGTAACGCACGCGATACGGGCGCGTACCTCAACCCAGCAAGCAGCGCTCGGCTCCGTGGCTCCAGACCTCCCCGAGACCCCGAAGCTGCCCAGACCTGACTTTCCTTCACCTTCGGCCTGCACGCTTTACCGGGTGCCGTTCCCCCCAGACCTCTCCCCCTTCGTGAAGATGGCGTCACGACAAGGGATCTCGCCCAACGATCCAACATGGCATGGGCTTTGCTTTTTCTCCTCGCAAATCAAGCCATCATCGATCACGAGAGACGTTTGGCACGTCTTCGATTCAGGTCGCGGGTGAGACTCGCCCGACCGACCTCGACCGCTTCGGTGCATGGCACAAGAAAAAACCCGTTTGGAGGTAGAGAGATGCTACGAACGTACAAGAGAGCAATGAGCGTTTTGATTCTCGGGGGTGTGTTCGCCCTCGCAGCCTGTGATGACTCGCCTGTCGACCCACCCCCGACGCCCGTGCCGACTACGGTGGAAGTCACCCCGGCCGAGCTCACGCTGACCTCGATCGGGGCCACAGGTGAGCTGTCGGCTACCGTCCTCGACCAGGATGGGGTGGAGATCTCCGGAGCCGAGGTGAGTTGGAGCTCCTCCGACGCCTCCATCGCCAGCGTGGGATCCAATGGGCTGGTCACCGCCGAGGCCGATGGTTCGGCGACCATCACCGCCACGAGTGGGGATGCCTCCGGCTCGGCTACGGTGACCGTCGACGCGCCCGAGGCCGTCCCCACCGAAATCGTGCTGAGTCCCGAAGCCGCCACTCTCACCGAAATCGGCGCCACCACACAGTTCACCGCGACCGTCCTCGATGAGGATGGCATCGAGATCGAGGATGCCGTCGTCGCCTGGGCCTCTTCTGATACCGACATCGCCGTCGTCGACGAGGACGGCGTGGTCGAAGCCGTTGCCGAGGGTACCGCCAACATCACCGCCGAAAGCGGCGACGCCTCCGCTTCCGCCGAGGTCACCGTCGATCTTTCCGCCGCTGTGCCCGCTGAGATCGTGCTGAGCCCCGAAGCCGCCACCATCACCGAGATCGGCGCCACCACACAGTTCACCGCAACCGTCCTCGATGAGGATGGCATCGAGATCGAGGACGCCGTCGTCACCTGGGCCTCTTCGGACACCGACATCGCCGTCGTCGACGAGGACGGCCTGGTCGAAGCCGTCGCCGAGGGTACGGCCACCATCACCGCCGAGAGCGGCGATGCCTCCGCTTCCGGAGAGGTGACCGTCGACCTGGACGGCTAGTGTGGTGAGTCAGAGATTCGCCGGCATTCGTGACGCGGCGGAACCTGAACCCGTCGACGGACCGACACAGATTCAGTTCGCCCACCCCTTTCATACATAGGCTGAGCCATCAACCGAGACCCGCCCTCTCTCCAATTCATGGGGGGAGGGCGGATCGTCTATTCTCCCCATGCACGAAACGGAGGCCGGCCAGGCCTCCCGTGGGCTACCTCGGCGTGCCGTTCCTCCATCCGCTGGCCTGCCAACCGATCAACCTCTAATCTGATCGTCCCCTGGATCACAGAGGAGATGAACTGACCGACGTCTGCGGTCCCGAGGCGATGACGGCGGACGCCACCGCCCGGAACCCACGACCCGACCCTGGAGGCCAAAATGACGAATCCGCGCCATAGACCCGAGATCAGTGCAGGGGCGCTGAAGATCCCCACGGCCTCGAAGCACCCCAGGTTCGAAGCCTTCGGGTGGTGGACTTGCCTGCTCACCGTCGCAGCTCTCCTCTGGGCCGGGGGCCCTCTGGCCGCCCAGGAGAGCGTGATCCACGCGGACGGCTACCTCTCTCCGGCCGAGGAGATCGCCGAGATCGTCGCAGCGCCCCGGCACGAACTGGTCAGCCTGGACGACCTGAGCCCCGACGGTCGCTTCTTTCTTCACGAGCAGGGGGTGGGTCTCCTTTCCCTGGAAGAGATGGCCCGTCCTCACCTGAATCTGGCGGGCCTCTACGTGGACCATCGGGCCCACCGGAACCGGAATCTGACCATCCGAGGCACCGAGCGGATGGAGCTCATCGAGTGGGAGTCGGGCGAGCGCATCGCAGTGGGCATCCCCGAGGGCGCACGTGCTCAGGGCGTCACCTGGTCGCCGGACGGGCGTCATCTGGCCTTTCTGGCCGCATACGAGACCGAGACCCACCTCTACGTCGCCGAAGCCGCGACGGGAGAGGCTCAACGACTCTCTCCGCGTCCGGTGCTGGCCACCCGTGTGACCGCCCCGAGCTGGTCTGGCGACGGCGAGTGGGTCTATACGGTCCTTCTCCCGGAGGCACGCGGCTCGGAGCCTCAGCCGCCCGTGACCCCCACCACCCCGCTGGTGCGCGTCACCGCCGAGGAGGAGAACCGGCTGCGAACCTTCCCCACCCTCCTCCGGACTCCCCATGACGAGGAGATGGTGGAGTACCACACGACAGGTCAGCTGGCCCGGATCTCCATCGTGGGGGGCGTCGTGGAATCCCTCGGGGCTCCCGCCATGTTCGAGGAGGTGGACCCCGGCCCCGACGGCGCCCACGTGCGAGTCCGCACGACCCAGCGGCCCTTCTCATTTCTCGTTCCGGTGAGCAGCTTCGCCCACAGCGAGGAGATCTGGGATGAATCGGGTGAATCCCTGGTCGAGGTAACCAGCCGGGAGATCCAGATGGGCGTGCCCGACCAGAATGACGAGGAGGAGCGCCGGGCGATCCAGTGGAGACCGGATGGGGCTGGACTCTCGTTCCTGAAGCGAGATTCGGCTGAGGACAACGACGAGAACGACGGCACACGGATGGACCGGGTCATGCAGTGGGCCCCTCCCTTCGGCGAGGATGACCTGACGGTGGTCTACGAGAGTGAGAACCAGATTCGCAGCCTCCGGTACTCAGACGACGCACGCATCCTCTTCCTCACTGAGGAGGAGGACGACGAAGAGCACCTCTATGCCGTCTTCCTGGATGACCCCGAGGAGCGACATACCCTCTTCAGGCGGGACACCAAGGATCCGCTGGACGACCCGGGTAGCCTCGTGACCCGTCCGGGAACGCTGGGAGGCGAGGTCGTCCGGCTCTCCCCCGACCAGGGTGCGGCCTACCTGTCCGGGATGGAGCGCCACGAGGCTCCCCTCGAGGAGGCTCCCCGGCCCTTCCTCGACCGGATCGATCTCAGGAGTGGCGAGACGGAGCGGCTGTTCGAAAGCTCCTCCGACGCATTCGAGCAGGTCACCGCCATCCTGGATCCCGAGGTCTCCCGGGTCGTGGTGACCCGGGAGACGCCCAGCGATGTCCCCAACGCCTTCGTGCGTGAGCTGGCCGACGGGAGTGAGCGTCAGCTCACGGACAACCTCGACCCCACCCCCGCCCTCACCGCGGCCCAACGGGTACACCACCGGGTCCGGCGGCCCGACGGCATCGGGTTCAATCTACAGGTCACCCTGCCGCCAGACTGGGACGGCGAACGGCTTCCGGGGATGATCTGGTTCTACCCCCGGGAGTATGCCGATCAGGAGGCGCTGGACTACGCAGGCCGCGATCTCAACATCAACCGGTATCCCTCCGTGGGTCCCCGTTCGGCGGAGATCTTCGCCCTGGCCGGCTACGCGGTACTTCAGCCCGACCACCCCATCGTCGGACCCATGGATCGGGTGAACGACAACTACGTGCCGGACCTGCAGGCCAACCACCTGGCCGTCATCGACCTCGCGGACCGGGAAGGATATATCGACCGGAGTCGGATGTCGCTGGGTGGGCACTCGTATGGAGGCTTCGGGACCATCAACGCCATGGTCCGCACACCCTATTTCCGGGCCGGCATCGCCGGGGCGCCCAACTCGAACCGCCTGCTCACCCCCCTCGGGTTCCAGTTCGAGCGACGCCTCCTCTGGGAGTCCAGGGAGAGCTACCTGGAGATGTCGCCCTTCCTGTGGGCGGAGCGTCTCCAGGGAGCCCTCCTCGTGTACCACGGCGACGACGATCAGAACGTGGGCACCTTCCCGGACAACTCCTGGCGCCTCTTCCACGCCCTGAACGGGCTGGGGAAGACCTCGGCTCTGTACATGTACCCGTACGAGGGGCACGGGCCCGCCGCCCGGGAAACCCTCATGGACATGTGGGCGCGCTGGATCGTCTGGCTGGACCACTACGTCCGGGACGCCGAAGACGGCGAGCCGGTCCGCCCGGTGTCCGAGAACAACCAGGAGGGATCCAGCTGACGCCACAGCCGTGTAGTGTGGCGAGTCGGAGATGCGCCGGCGTTCATGACCCGGCGCATCTCCGACTCACTTCACTATCCTTCGGCGCCGTCCTCCGCCGCAATCGGGGTCGCCTGGCCGGATTTGATGCGCTCGGTCATGTCCAGGACCTCCCGCCAATCCAACCAGGTGTCGGCGCCCCGGATCCACATCTCGAACCATCCCAGCTCCGACATAGCCTTCACGAGCTGATTTCGGGGCTGCTGCAGCCCATGGGGTTCCCCGGGATACACCAGGAACTCCGTGGGAACTCCCAGCTTCTTCAGGGCCAGGTGAAGCTCCTGGCCCTGGGGCATGGGGATCCGCCGATCATCCTCCCCGAAGTGGATGAGGGTCGGGGTGACGGCGTCCTCGATGTACTTGAGGGGAGACTCGTCCCACCAGTGATCGAAGTCGTGCCACGGCTGGTTGGGTGCATCCAGCGCCGGATCTCCTCCCAGGTAGTATTCCCGGGAGGCCTGGTTGTCGGTCTGTGCGTAGAGGGAAATCCAGTTCGTCACACCCGCGCCGCTGGAGATGGCCTTGAACCGGTCGGAGGTGACGAGCATCCAGTTCGACCAGTGGCCCCCGGCCGACCACCCCATGAATCCCAGGGAATCGGGATGGGCGATCCCACGGTCGATCAGGTAGTCCAGCCCCGTGTGGATATCCTGGGTCGCCCGGGTCCAGTAGTCTCCTGCGATCTCCTCTTTGAAGCGCTCTCCGTAGTTGGACGATCCCCGGTAGTTCGGCTGGAACACCGCGTAGCCGTGGGCCGCGAACACATGGGGGTAGGTCCCGTGGGTGGCGGCGAAGCTGTTCCGATAGGCCGAGGCCGGCCCCCCGTGGATCTGGGTGATGACGGGATAGCTCCGACCGGCATCCCGGTTCACCGGGTAGACCAGGATCCCTTCCACTTCGGTCCCGTCGTCGGAGGCCCATCGGACGGTCTCATAGTCGGCCAGCTGAATCTCGTCGACCCAGGGATTGGAATGGGTGAGGCGGGTCCAGCGATCCGGGTCGCCCAGATCGTCCCAATCGGCGGCGTAGAGGTCCGACGGGGCGTGGGGGTCGGTGAAGCGGAAGAGGGCCCTGTCCCCCGGCTCGTCGCCCACGAACGAGACCAGGCCGTCGAACTCGGTGAGCTGCCGGATCTCCCGCGATGACAGGTCGATGTGGAAGGCCTGGTGGTTCACTCCGTCGGCCCCCTCGAAGTAGAACCCCTCACCATCGGAGTCCCAGAAGGCCCCGAAGATGTCGTTGTCGAACTCCTCGGTGACCCCCACCCAGTCGCCCCCATCCACCGAGCGGACGAAGATGTCCTGGACTCCACCGTACACGAAGCGGCTGGGAGCCCGGATGGCCAGGTGGGAGCCGTCGGGGGAGAACCCCAGAATCCCTTCCGAGGCATCATTGTCGGTGAGGCGCTCCAGTTCCCGGGTGCTCCAGGTGAGGAGATGCACCTCGTTCGTTCGATTGTCGGCGTGGGGGTCCATGGTCCCGAGGATCAGGGCCAGGTGCTCGCCCCCGGAGGCCTGTTCGAAGTTCGTGACCCGGAAGTCGCCCTCGGTGAGCCGGTCGGCCGACCCCCCATCCACCCCGATCCTCCAGAGGTGAACCGGGGACCACTCCACGAAGTCGTCGAAGGCCAGCCCCCGCTGGATCGGGCGGGCCCGGAAGCCCTCCTCCCGGCGCTCCGCATCGGCGCTGTCCCAATCGTCTGGCGCGGTAAAGAGGATCTCATGGCTCCCGTCCCGCCACTCGAAGGACTGCACCGGAGTGGGGTGGTCAGTGGCCTTGCGAGGCGCGTCCATTCCCTCTGCGTCCACGACCCAGACCTGTCGTTCGGCGTTCCGGCCGGCCAGGAAGGCAATCCAGCGCCCGTCATCGCTGAAGGCCCAGTCGGTCACCCCATCGGGCGCGTCGGTGATTCGCCGGGCCTCTCCCCCATCTGTCCGCATCAGGAAGATCTGCCGGTTCCCTTCGTGCCGCGTCGAGGAGAAGGCGAAAAACTCGCCGGATGGGTGCCAGGTGGGGTTGGTGTTCTGGCCGTCGGGCGAGTGGGTGAGCTGTCGGTCCACGCTCCCGTCGACCGAGGCCAGGTGGATCTCCTGGTCACTGCGTTGATCGGGAAAGTCCCTTGGATTCGTGACGTACAGGATCCGACTGCCGTCGGGAGAAACAGCCTCCCCCCCGACCGAAACCGTCTGCCAGAGGTCCAAGATCTCCATGGGTCGTTCCTGGGCCGAGAGCAGTTCGGCTCCGATCCAGGGGACGGAGAGGAAGACCCAGAGAACGAGGGCGGTAGGGCGGATCACTTCAACCTCCGGGATGCAGTTCATCGAATCGGGGCTCCGGGGCCTCGGAGCGCTATCTCCTGACAAACTGTGCCTGGGATCATGGCACCGCCAGCCACAGTCTTCCAAACGAAAGATGCCCTCCGAGCTCGAAACTCGGAGGGCATCGTCCGTTGCGACCGCCATTGGGGCTCGGGTCGAAGATCCCCTCGGCCGAGGAGAGCCGGCGAGCACTGGTCCGAGCAGGCCTGGTTCAACTCACGGCTTCAGGTGCTCCAGTGCGGACTTGCGCAGGGTGGTCCAGATGAAGTCATGCACGTCCAGGAGATCCGCCGGCTCGTGTCCCGCTCCTTCCAGGCGCGACTTCGCACCCAGAGCCACCCGGCGAAAGCTCCGATAGGAGGCCACCTTCGGCTTGCGAGTATAGACTCCGGTGGGAGCGATCGATCCCGCCTGCCGGATGAAGGCCGATCGCCTCACCGCCACGTGCTCATGGGGATGTACGAGGGCGATCAGGGACGTCCCGATTCGCCAGGAGGGGCGGCCTCCGAGAAACCGGGTGAGCATGTCCAGATACGTGTTGAACCGGTCGTCGAACGAACCCTCGCCGTGGACGAGGGCGAAGACGACCTCGGCGTATTCGGAGGCCTCCTCTTCGTCCAGCCGGCGGAGCGTCTTCACGTGCGAGAGGGGCACGAGATTCGTATCCGCCAGCACGGCGAGGATGGACTCCGTGAGCTCGCCCTGCTGACCCTCGTCGATGAGGCTTCCGGCCCGCACCGGGTCCAACGCTTCCTGGGCAGCGGCCATGCTGGGGACCCGGTGCCGCTTCAGCGAATTCCCCTCCGTGGTGCCCCGCTTGTCGTCGATCCACTTGGGGTCCTCGAAGCCCTTCGGGTAGAGCTTGGTGAAGAGCGCGATCTGCTGCTCGAAGGTGCAGACGGCCTTGTACACCTTGTGCTCAGCCCCACCCTTCAATGCCTTGATGGCGGCCTGAAGGTTGGTTCGGACCGCCGTGATGGGCCCCTCCTGGGGGTCGACCGGGTCCAGGAGATCGTAGTAGCCCTCCTGAATCTTGCGGAGCTTACCATCCTCGAACTGGTAGGCTCGGCGACCGTTTCGCTCCCAGGCGAGCAGGGCCATCCCCCACTCGGGTCTCTGGGAATGCCGGTAGAGCTGTTCGGGCAGATCCTCGGGGTCTTTCTGGGGCACATCCAGCGCTTGGGTAGCCAATCCAAATCCTTCCTTCTGGAGGAGAAGAAGTAGAAGCCCGTGGGCTCCGACGCGAGCCAGGGGAGAGGTGAAAGCGCCATGGGTCCGTCGGCCGAATTGAGGTCACCGAGAGTCCAGGCGGCTTTGACACCTATACAAGTATATGAAGAACAATAACTTGAGTTCCATTTCCCTAAAGTGCCAATAGCGATTCGACCCCTTGAAGGCTGTTGAAGAACGGGAGCGACCGCCGTTGGGAGCGCCAGGCCGCTGGATCCAAGGCGGCCTGCCGTCCCAACCGAGCGGCTGATGACGCAGCAGCGCGCAGCGCCTGGGGCGGTTCCCCCGCGAGACCTCCGAGCACCGCGCAGGAGAACCCGAAGGCCGTTGGGGGGGTTGCTCCTGTTCTTCAACAGCCTTCCAGTCCGGTTCTTCACGAACGGATGGCAACGTACTCCCTCAGGTCCCCTTTCAGGGTGAATGCCCGGGTCACTCGGAAGGGCTCCACCAGCCGGGCGAGTTCAGCCGGGAGGATGGGAGTTCGGGATAGCCGGATGGAGGAACTGGGCTCGTAATACATCCGGTCCACGTCCAGCAAGCCGAACTGGAGGGGACGGATCGTCTCGACACCGGAGTCGTGGATCACGGTGTGAAATCCGGCTCCCGGCGCGCTGAGTCCGGCCAGCGTGTCGATCAGCTCTCGGCGACCGTCCGGCGAGAGGCGATCCAACATATCCCACGCCAGGATCAGGTCGTAGGAACCGCGGGCCTGCTGAGGGATGGATGCCAGAGCCGTCTTCCATCCCTCCTTGGTCCACTCCCCGAAGAGGTCGGCGAAGCGAATCCGGTGTGCGAAACGCCGGTAGAGCTGGAAGCTGGACGCCATGGCGGGGCCCAGGTCCAGGATGGAATGGCTGCCGTCGGCCTCCACGGCCTCCAGGAGGGCCGCGATGCCCGGAGTAGAGCCCGTAATCCGCCGGCGCTCTGGTTCATCTCCCTCCTGATCGCCGGGTACCGAGGACGACCCTGAAGAGATCCTGCGCCCCAGTCGATCCAGCCAGCCCGCCACGCCCCGATCCGTAGCTACGACCCGGCTCCACTGCCGGTCTTCGCGTTCGACGCATTGGTCCCGCGCCTCACCTCACTGGCAGAATCAGACTTCGACTTGGATGAGGAGGAGGACTTCGAGGGAGTCGACGAGGTCGAGACGGACAGCAACTCCGATGAGCGAGAGCCATCCGCCGGCTTGGGTGCCTCGCCCATGTCCACTGCGCCCCGGAAGCGGGCTCCGTCTTCCATCGCCACCCGTGGCGAGGCGATGTCGCCCTCCACCCGTGCCGTGCTTCGGAGAGTCACCCGTTCTTCCGCGATGAGATCTCCATCCACACGGCCCTCGATGGTGATGAGCCGACCCTTGATGTTGGCCTTCACCACCCCCTCCGGACCCACGGTCACGGCGTGCTTCGACAGATCGACGGAGCCCTCGACGAAGCCCTGGATCACCAGGTCCTCGTCGCCGGTGATATCACCCTGAATCCGAATGGAACTACCCATGCCGGCTCCAGCCACCGCCTGTCGGTTCCGCGGTCTGTCGCCGGCGAGACCTTCGGGTCTGGACTGAACGCTGTCCTTCGGCTCGGGGGGCTCCTCCTTGGGCGGGTCGGCCTTCTTCCACATGAAACCTCTCCATCATACAGTGAGTCGGCGTCGCCTGAGTTCCGAAACCGCCTGCCACAGCAACGCCCGTGCCGGGGAATGTAGTGGGCGGACCCGGAATCCGCACCCTTGGACGGCTGCTGAGGAGCTGGAGTGACCCCGGTGGGCTTCTCCAACGCCCTTGCAGCCCTCGATCAGAGTTCTGGTTGCGCCTCCGCGGAGGGCAGTTCAGGGAAGCAGGGAGTCGTTCTCCGCCGACGGAGACCACATGTCCAGGGCGATGAGCCAGCCCCCGTCCCTTTGCCGTCGCCAGATCTGCATGAACTCGTCTTCGGCCTGGAAGCTCTCTCCGGCGGTCCGGGCCACTCCGGAGACGCGGTAGGAGCCCCGAAGGTGTCCGATTCTGCCATCGTCCCAGATGGAGTCGACCTCGTATTCGAAGGTCACAAGAAAGCGGTCGTGGATGTTTCGCCAGTGGTTGGACACCGCCTCTCGACCCACCACGGCGTGGTCCCCAGGAGGCAGAAACACTCCCCCGGATTCATACCGGGCCACCATGGTTCCCAGGTCGCCTCGTTCCAGGGCCCGAGCCCAGGATTCCACCTCGCGCTCCATCACCTCGGCCCCCGTGGCAAGCTCGCAGCCCGCGACAGTAATCAAGACCACGGAAAGTGCGGCCAGCCAGCCGCCTTGCCAAAGGACCGCGCGCGTGTAGACCGTTGCTGCACGCGCACCCGTCGTGAATGTCATGGGCTCCCCCACCTTCTGGTCCGCGCCCTTTCACCGAACCCAATCCTTCTCATTCAGACCCTCGATCGACCTCAGGCGTTCCGGGGGCGACCCGGCAAATTCGGGTGGAACTTCGCAGCGCTTCCAGGAAACTCTTAAGGTAGCCACGTGGCTCTGGGGAACGTCCCCGGGACGCGCGTGCCCCTTTCGAAACGAGGACGTTTCCTATGGCTGCCGGCCATGCCCACCCGCATCAACACGGCCCAGACTGCGAGCATACCGCGATCCGACACGACGGACATGTGGACTACCTCCACGACGGACATCTCCACCACCCCACAGGTGAGAACAAGGTGGAGGAGCACCGGATCCCGGTGAACGACGAGAACCCCGCGGAGTGCACCCCGAACCACACCTGCAACGGGCACGACGACGACCACGTTCACGGCCCCAACTGCGGCCACGAGGCGGTACCCCACGGAGATCACGTGGACTACCTGGTGGACGGACATCTGCACCACCCCCATGGGGACCACTGCGACAACCACGGTCCCGTGGAGCTGATTCAGGCCTGACCCGAGGCCGCAGAGGCGAGTCCGCCTCACGACACGAGAAGGGGGCGAACTGCGAAATGGCAGTTCGCCCCCTTTTCTCTAGTGTGGTGAAGAAGGGCAGGGTCCCAGGATCAGCCGGCGGTTTCCAGTGCCGGCTCCGATGCCGGCGGGGCCAGGCCTTCTTCCCCGCCCCAACGGAGGAGACGCATCCCGTACAGCGTGACCACGAGGGTGGCTCCAACGTCAGCCAGCACCGCCATCCACATGGTCCCGAGACCCGCAAGGACCAGGAGCAGAAACACCACCTTGATCCCGATGGCGAAGGCCACGTTGGTCCGAACGGTCCGCATGGCGGCCCGGGCGAGGCGGATGGATCTGGGTAGGAGGCGGAGGTCCTCCCCCATGAGGGTGATGTCCGCCGCCTCCCGGGCCTGGTCGGTACCACCCAGGGCGCCGCCCACAGCGATTCCCACGTCGCAGACGGCCAGGGCCGGGGCGTCGTTGATTCCGTCGCCCACCATGGCCACGGTCCCGTGACGCTCGCGGAGTTCATGGATGATCTTCACCTTGTCCTCGGGAAGGAGTTCGGCGCGGACGTCGCTGATCCCCACCCGCTCCCCGAGGAACAGGGCTGCACCCTCGGAATCTCCCGAGATGAGGGTCGTGCTCACTCCCAGTCTGGCGAGATCCCGGATGGCCTCCGACGCAGAGGTCCTGGGAATGTCCGCCAGCGTGATGGTCCCCAGGAAGCGCCCATCCATCTCGACCACCACGGGCGTCCTGCCCTGGAGGGCCGCCTCCTCGGCTCCTCTCCGATGGGGCCCTTCCTGCGGCAGGTAGAGATCGAGGTGCCGATGGCTTCCAATGGTAATCGGACGCCCCCCGAGCGAGGCCGTGATCCCACGCCCTGTGAGGGCTTGATGACCCGTGGCCTCAGGAATTCGCTCACTGGAGAGACGGTCCCGGGCCGCGCTGGTGACCGCCCGACCCACCGGATGCTCGCTCCGCTCCTCCACCGCCGCAGCCAGAGCCAGGAGCTCGTCACAGGGCTCGCATCCCTCTCCCGAATCCGGATCCGTCTCCGCACAGGACACGGAGCGGACCCCCACCACGGTGAGGGCCCCCTCGGTGAGGGTTCCCGTCTTGTCGAAGGCCACGGCCCGCACCCGCGCCAGGGACTCCATGTGGGCCCCACCCTTGATGAGAACCCCGGAGCTCGCGGCGTTCGTGATGGCGCTCACCAGACTTGCGGGTACGCTGATCACGAGGGCGCAGGGGCAGGCGATGACCAGGAGAGCCAGGCCCCGGTAGAACCACCCGAACGTGTCCGGATCGGGATTCCAGAAGGGGGCCCCGAAGGCCAGGGATGGGACCACCGCGACCACGGCCGCCAGAACCACGATGGCGGGGGTGTACACCCGTGCGAATCGGTCGATGAACCGCTCCACGGGCGCCCGCTCCGATCGGGCCTCTTCCACCATGCGGATCATCCGGTGGAGGGTCGTCTCCGACGCTGGACGGGTAACCTGGACCTCCAGGGCGCCCTCACCATTGATGGAGCCCGCCAGGACCTCCGAGCCCACCGCCTTCTCCAACGGAACGGACTCGCCAGTCAGGGCCGCCTGATTCACCGTGGACCGGCCGTCGACGATCTGCCCGTCACCTGGAATCTGCTCGCCGGGACGGACCAGGATGACGTCACCAGGAACGAGCTCCTCCACTGGAACCCGCTCCTCGCCCTGTCCTCCGGTACCTGAGGCCCGCCGGATCCGGTTCGCTTCCTGGGGCGCGGTGCTCACGAGCCGCCGGATCGCCCCTCGGGCCCGGGCCGTGGCGTAGGCCTCCAGGTTCTCACCCAGGGAGAAGAGTACCACCACCATCCCCGCCTCCACCCAGGCGCCGATGACCAGGGCACCCACCACGGCCACGGTCATGAGCGCCTGGATGTTCAACTCACGATTCACACGGAGCCCCCGCCAGGCCCCCCGGACCACGGGCCCTCCGGCGATGAGAAGGGCCAGGAGCGCCGGGATCTCGATCCAGAGGGCCTCCCAGTGAAGGATCTCATGGAAGACGAGGCCGGGGATAAGGAGAATGGCCCCAACGACGGCGGGCCAGGCTTCGCGGCGGGTGAGGAGGTACCCCACGAGGGTCGTGGGCGCCTCCTCGGAATCCGCGGCTCCGCTCCCGACTTTGCCTTCAGTCAGAGGGCGCGCCTGATATCCCAGTCGCTCGACCCGCTCCAGGATCCCTTCCGGCCCCACGTCCCCTTCCACCCGGAGCCGGGCCGAGGAGAAGTCGAGGGTGCAGCCTTCGACGCCGTCGAGGGTCTCCACCGCTCGCTCCACGGAGCGAGCGCACGAGGCGCAGTGGAGCCCTGAGACCTCAAAGGTGAGGCGGGAGGACGGGGGAGAGGTCTGAACTGGGTTCATGCCGGAGGGGAGCAAGGATCGTATGCGAGGCCGAAGATGCGAGAGCACCTTGAAAGTACCCAGCGGGGCCGTTTAGGCTCCCCGCCGCGACCATTTCCAGGAATAGGGGGACGGGTGCCATGGATCCCTTCAGTGCACGAGGCACCCGCTTCGGCTCTGAAGCTTTCGCCGGAGGATGGGACGGAGCCAGCACTCATGATGGGCCGGAGCGGAGCTGCACTCCGTCCCCAGGGGTGCAGACTCCGTCGAGCCGCTGATCCAGCGAACCCATGGGGACGTCCTCGACTCGCTGGAAGTCGAAGCCGATCCCCAGGACCGGAGGCGTGGCCTTGTCATCGCGAAGTCGGGCCAGGAGGCGGTCGTAGTGTCCTCCGCCCTGCCCGAGCCGACCCCCGTCGTCATCGAAGGCGAGCCCAGGCGTCAGGATGACCCGACACGTCACGGGATCGACGGCCCGAAACGCGGGAGGTGGGGTGGGGATTCCCAGGGCGTCGAGGTCCAGCTCTTCCATCTGAACGTCCGCTGGCACGAGCCGGAAGACGAGGGCGTCGCCCTCGAGAGCCGGGAGGGCACGTGGAATCCCGGCGCGTCTCAGGTGGTGGTCCAATGGGAGCGTGGAGATCTCAAAGGGAAGACTCGAGAAGAAGGCCACGGGGCGCACCTCCCCCTCTCCAGGCCGCTGGGGAACAACCAGGGGATGGGTCACGAGATGGCGGGCCACCCTCTCGCCCGCCTCGTCCCGCTCAGCCGGAGACAGCTCCCGGAGCCGGGTTCTGAGGACCAGGCGGAGCTCACGCTTCCTTTCTTCGAGGTCGATGCCGGACATGGCGTTCCGGGACGCAGGGTGCAGGGAGGAGGAATCGAAGTCCCCTTCGCCCCTCCGCAGGTTGAGCCCTATCTTGAGGTCCTGAGGCTTCGTCGTCGACCCTACCGGAGGAATCCATGCCCGGACCGGACACCCGCAGCCCTGATCGCCCCCGGCCATCTCGGCTCGGTTCGAACCCCTTCTCGCTCCTCCTTCTCCTCCTCCCGGCCCTCCTCCTCTCCGGATGCGAGCCAGGCGAACCTCCGGACGCCCCCGGTGAGGCCGAGGTGCCGTCCGATCCGGCCGGGATGGAGGACGTCACGGAAGGAGATCCGGCCGTCGTCATCTTCGAGGACGTGACCCTGATCCGGACCGACCGCGAGGAGACGATCCCGGGCCAGACCGTCCTGGTCCGGGGGGGTTGGATCGAGGAGGTGGGCCAGGTGGGGAGCATCCGGGCCCCCGAAGGCGCCACCGTGGTCGAAGGGAGCGGACGATATCTCCTTCCGGGAATCTCCGAGATGCACGGACACCTCCCCGGGGGCGGCGCCGACCGCCAGGCCGTGGAAGATCTCCTCTTTCTCTACGTGGCCAATGGAGTCACCCTGGTTCGAGGCATGCAGGGGCATCCCGACCAGCTCGACGTACGGGACGAGGTGGCGAGGGGGGAACTCCTCGGACCCCGACTCATCCTGGGAAGTCCGGCCATGGGGTGGGGCAACACCCCCGATCTGGATGAGGCCCCCGAGCGCGTCCGGGAGTTCGCCGCTCAGGGCTTCGACCTCCTGAAGATCGGCGAGGGTCCCGACCCGGAGGTCTATGAGGCGCTGGTCACCACCGCCCGGGAGGAGGGGCTCCCGGTAGCGGGCCACGTGCCCGACGAGGTCGGGCTCCACGGGGTCTTCGCCGCCGGCCAGGTGACGATCGACCACCTGGACAACTACGTCGAGGAGCTCATTCCGGAGGCGGAACGGGAAGGGGTCGCCCCTCTCTGGGGCGTGGCCGAAGTGGCCCACCTGGCCGAGACCGACCGGATCGACGATCTGGTGAGCGCCACCGTCGAGGCCGGCGTCGCGCAGGTACCCACGATGCCCCTCTGGGAGGTCTTCTTCGGATCGCGAAGCGGCGAGGAACTGCGGGAGGCGCTGCCGGAGACCCGTTACATGCCAAGGGAGACGGTGGACGGATGGGTGGAACAGCTCCAGTCCCGCCGCGAGGCGATCGGTGACCCCGAGGGTCGAGCGCGGGTGGTCGAACTCCGGCGAGAGATCTTCCGTGCCCTTCACGAGGGAGGAGCGATCTTCCTCCTCGGGACCGACTCGCCTCAGCTCTTCAGCGTACCGGGATTCCAGAACCACCGGGAGATGGCGCTCTGGGTCGAGCTGGGGATGAGCCCCTTCGAGGTCATCCACGCCGGGACGTGGGCGGTGGCCGATCACTTCGGGGAGCTGGACGAAGCCGGTTCCGTCGAGGTGGGAAGGCGAGCCGACCTCCTCCTCCTGGAGTCCAATCCTCTCGAGGATATCGACCGGATGGCCGATCGGGTCGGCGTGATGGTCCAGGGACGGTGGCTCCCGGAAGAAGAGATCCAGCAACGGCTGGCGGAGATCGCCGGGCGGTAGGGGGCGGGGCGGTTGAATGTCCCATATCTACCTTTACGTTCATGGACCCGTGACTGAAGAACGGTAGACAATGGAGTGCCCACATGTCGGACTACAGAGGCCCGGGCGTGTACATCGAGGAGATCCCGTCTCCCCCACCCTCCGTCGAGCCGGTCGAGACCGCCATTCCCGCATTCATCGGCTTTACGGAGAAGGGTCCCACTGAACCCACCCGACTCGGCTCGATGTCCGAGTACCGACAGTCCTTCGGTGGGCCTGACAATGACATCGGTAGATTCACAGTCGTCGATGATGAGTCGATCGAATCACCCGGGATCCCCTCCACGCCCAGATACCGCCTCTACTATCACCTCGAGATGTTCTTCGCCAATGGCGGCGGGGACTGTTATATCGTTTCAGCGGGAAACTACGATGGTGCAATCGACAACCGCAGGCTGGAAGATGCTCTGAATAGACTGGCGGACGAGGACGAGCCCACCCTCATTCTGTTTCCCGACGCATATGAAGACCCCTACGATCTCTACAAGAAGGCCCTCGCACAGTGCGCCGACCTGAAGAATCGCTTTCTGATCTGCGATGTAAAGCAGCAGGAGGACGAGGCGGATCCCATCCGAAGCTCCGCCGAGGAATTCAGGAAGGGCATCGGATCGGACAATCTGATGTTCGGAGCGGCGTACTACCCGGACCTCGAGACCACGCTTTCCCATCGGTACGAGGAAGATGAGATCGGGGTGGTGGTGAAGGGAAACCGCGAGATTCAGATCCTACGGCATTCCGAGGAAACGATCCAGGCTGACGACGAGAAGGCGAAGGAATCGCTCTACCACGCCGAGGGCGGCGATTACCAGAGTGCGTACAAACAGATCAAGGCCGAGATCGCTTCCGTGCGGTTGACCCTGCCCTCCGGGGGGGCCATCGCCGGAGTCTACGCCCGGGTGGATCGATCGACCGGAGTCTGGAAGGCCCCGGCGAATGTCTCTCTGAATCGCGTCTCCGCCCCGGAAGTCCAGATCGGCGACAAGGAGCAGGGCGACCTTAACGCCCCTCCGTCGGGCAAGTCGATCAACGCCATCCGGAGCTTCACGGGGAAGGGTGTGCTGGTCTGGGGCGCACGAACGCTTGCAGGCAATGACAACGAGTGGCGGTACATTCCAGTGCGACGCCTGGTCAGCATGGTGGAAGCCTCGATCACGAACGCTCTGGGACGGCTTGCGCACGAGCCCAACAACGCCGAGACGTGGGAAACTGTGAAAGCCATGGTCCAGAATTTCCTGACCCGCCTCTGGGAATCGGGTGCCTTGAGGGGGACCACGGCGGACGAAGCGTTCTACGTGAAGGTGGGATTGGGCGAAACCATGTCCGCCGAGCAGATTCTCGAAGGACGTTTGATCGTGGAAATCGGGATGGCAGCACTGCGACCGGCCGAATTCATAGTGTCACGCATCTCCCAGGAGATGAGGGAAATCTGAGCCAAGCCCGGTTGGGGCACGGGCGGCCACACCTGCAGGGCCCCGAAGCGTCCCACCTGTCTCGTCCACGGGCCTCCGACGTGCGAACCGCACCCGGATCCGGCATCTTCGCTCCCGGCGGGAATTCGCCCGCCCCCCTCCCAGTCCCCCAGACCGCCGGACCCCTCCCGTGAAGATCGCCGTGTTCAGCACCAAGCCCTACGACCGGGAAGCCCTGGATGAGGCGAACCGTCGCCACGCCCACGACCTCACCTTCTTCGAGACCCGTCTCCAACCCAGCACCGCCGAACTGGCCCGAGACTTCGAGGCCATCTGCCCGTTCGTGAACGACGAACTCTCGGCGCCGGTCCTCCACACCCTTGCCGGCGGACGCGTGCGTCTGCTCACCCTGCGGTCGGCGGGATTCAACCATGTGGATCTGGAAGCGGCCGGGGAGCTGGGCGTCGCGGTGGCCCGGGTGCCGGCGTACTCCCCCCACGCAGTCGCGGAGCATGCGGTCGGGCTGATCCTCTCGCTGAACCGGAAGTTCCACAGGGCCTACGCCCGGGTCCGGGAGGGGAACTTCGCCCTCCATGGACTTCTCGGCTTCGACCTCCATGGGAAGACCGTGGGCGTCGCCGGTACCGGGCGAATCGGGTCGGTCTTCGCCCGGATCATGTCGGGGTTCGGGTGCCGGATCCTGGCCCACGACCCCTATCCGAATGAAGAGGTCGCGGCGCTCGGCGCCGAATACGTGCCTATGGACAAGCTCCTGGCCCACTCCGACATCGTGGCGCTCCACCTCCCCCTGACCCCGGCGACCCGCCACCTGATCGACGGCCCCGCCGTGGCCGGCATGAAGGAGGGAGCCATGCTGATCAACACGAGCCGGGGTGGGCTCGTCGACACCCGGGCGGTGATCGAGGGGCTGAAGAGCGGCCGGATCGGGGCCCTGGGCCTCGACGTCTACGAGGAGGAGGAGGAGCTCTTCTTCGAGGACCTCTCGGACACCGTGATCCACGACGACGTCTTCGCCCGGCTCCTCACCTTCCCCAATGTCCTGATCACGGGGCATCAGGGCTTCTTCACCCGCGAGGCCCTGGAGAACATCGCCGAGACCACACTAGCGAACGCCACCGCCTTCGAGACCGGGCGCGGGACCTTCCACCGGATCGCTCTCGACCCCCGAGACGACTGACGTCGTCGCTCCATGGCCGCCTTCCTCGCCGCCCTCCCGATCCTGGTCCTCCTGGTGCTCATGGTGGGGCTCAGGTGGTCGGCGGCCCGATCCGGTGTGGCGGCGTGTGGGGTGGCGCTGGCCGTGGGAGTCCTCGCCTTCGCCTTTCCCCACCCGGTGGATCCCACCCTCACCCTACTCGAGGGTCTGGGCGGGATCGGAGCCGAGGCGGGCTTCACCGCCCTGACCATCCTCTGGATCATCGGCCCGGCGCTGGGAATCCACCACCTCCAGCTCCGGACCGGGGCGGCGGAGGTCCTCCGGGCGTGGCTCGGCCAGTTCGCCAGTGACCCGCGGGTCCTGGCCCTCCTGATCGCCTGGTTCTTCGTCCTTTTCATGGAGGGAGCGGCCGGATTCGGGGCGTCGGTCGCCCTGGCCGCGCCATTTCTCGTGGGGGCAGGATTCACCCCTGTGGCCGCGGTGACGATCACCCTGGTCGGGCACGTCGTCGGGGTCTCCTTTGGCGCCGTGGGCACCCCCATCATCCCCCAGATGGCCTCGACCGGGCTCTCCGGGCTCGAGCTGGCCCGGGCCACCGGTCCGTATCACACGCTCCTGGGGTGGGTGCCCCTGGTCGTCATGGTGATCCTGACCGACCGCTCCATGCCCGAGGCGGCCGAGAGGCGGTCCACCGCCGGGATCGCGGGGTGGACCCTCCTGGCCTTCCTCACCTTCACCGTTCCCTACACGCTCATCTGGTCCCAGGTGGGCCCCGAACTTCCGACCCTGGGGGGAGCCCTCTTCGGAGGCGGCGCGTTCGTCGGCATCCTGGCCCTGCGCAGCCGACACTCTCCGAAGGCGGACGCCCTCCCCTCCGGCCTCGAGGTGCTCCGTGCGGCGGCCCCCTACCTGGTCCTCGTGACCCTCGTGCTGCTTACCCGCCTGGTGCCCCCGCTCCAGGACCTCCTCCGCGGGGTGAGCCTGGAGTGGACCCTCCACGGCGGCGCCTTCAGTGGTCGGATCGAGTTCCTCTACCATCCGGGGAGCATGCTCCTGGCCGGCTTCCTGGCCGGAGCCCTCCTCCAGCGGTCATCCCTTCGGACCACCAGCTTCGTGATCCGGGACGCCACCCTACAGCTCGTCCCGGTGGCCGTGGCCCTCGTGGCCATGCTCGGACTGGCCCGGGTCACCGTCCACGCCGGGATGACCGAGGTCCTGGCCCTGGCGGCCGCGGGGGCCGTCGGGGGCGCCTGGCCCTTCTTCGCGCCCATGGTGGGGGTGCTGGGCACCTTCGTTTCCGGGTCGGCCACGGCCTCCAACATCCTCTTCACCGACCTCCAGCAGGAGACCGCTCGGGCCCTCGAGCTCCCGGTGGAGCGGGTCGTGGGCGCTCAGACCTTCGGTGCGGCCGTGGGCAACATGGTCTGTCCCCACAATGTCATCGCCGCAGGCGCCACGGTGGGGCTCGCCGGACGGGAGGGGGAGATCCTTCGGCGCACCCTGGGCGTGACCCTCCTGTATGCCGTCCTGGGAGGCGCCCTCGCGCTTATCCTGATCGGTTGACCCCGCGGCTATCTCAGGCAGTAAGGAGCTTGACCCAGCAGACCGGGGATCACCCTCCCTCGTTGGGGGCCCACCCCTCGCGCTGACGGCGCTCCATCTCCTCGGCCGAGACCTCCTCAACTCTAGTGGCGATCCACCACTGGGTTCCCGAGGGATCCTGTACGCCCCCCGAGCGATCTCCGTAGAACATGGTCTCGGGCTCCCGGAGCGAGTTGGCCCCGGCCTCGAGGGCCCTCCGGTACACCCCGTCCACATCCGGAAGGTAGAGGTGGATCATGGCCCGGGTCGGAGGCCAGGCCTCGTTCGACTCCCCGAGCATGATCCGGGACCCTCCCAGGGAGAGCTCGGCGTGCATGAGCCGGCCATCGGGGGTGTCCGTCCGGCGGTTCAGCGTGGCGCCGAAAGCCTTCCCCACGAAGTCGATCAGTGCGTCGCCGTCGGGGACGACGAGGTAGGGGATCACCGTGGAATAGCCCTCCGGAACGGGTGGGGGCGCGGAGGGATTGTGGGCGGGTGTGGACGAGCTGGACATGGTCCTCCTCGGGTTCGGGCTAGAAGGTCCGGTCCCGTCTCGAAGGTCGAGCACAGGCCGGGGTCCGGGACCGGACGGATCGAACGGGATCGCCCGGTCGCTGAGAAGAAGGTATCTGCGTGCCTCCTTCCGGTCTTGAAGGAATGTTCAGCCGGGCTCGGCCGTGCTCGTGGTCTGGGGAAATCGGACCCGCTCGAGCCACCCCGTCGGCGTCATCCCCGCGAAGCTCCGGAACTCCCGGGTGAAGTGCGCCTGATCCGCGAATCCACCCTGGTGGGCCACGCGGCTCAGGAGGCTTCCGGGCCCGGGCCCGCCGCCACGGACGACTCCGCACTCCATCGCCGCCATGGCACCGTGAAACCGGAGGATCCGGGCGAAGGTCTTCTGCACCCTCACCAACAAGAGCGAGCGGGGAGAAGAGGTCCCGGTGGATGCGGCCAACCCCGGGGAAGTGACCGCCTTTGGCCACATGATCCGCTGACGTGAGGAGGGTGGTCGGCACGAGGCGTTGAACTTCCACTGGGACCTCTTCGTCCTCGCCGGCCCCCCGGAGGACAGCGAGGAGCCGGCGGCTCCGGGAAACCCCTCTCTCAACGAGACGAACATGTTCGCCAGCCCCGACGGCCTCTGGATCGACCCCCAGCGTGCAGCTCGAGGCATGGGCATCCAGCCCGATATGCCTCTCCATGGGCGGCCTCCTGTTGGGGTGGGTTCTTCCGGGCTCTCACACATCCCAGAGTGTCCCCCCGTCAGGGGATCGCCAACTCCTTCGCAGGGCCAGCCGTTCCACCGAACCTCCTCCGGTCACGCATGCGCTGCCCCTACGATGCGTATTCCTCCTCGGGGGTGTCCAGGAGCGACTCCGTCACCTGCTGGAATGCCCGGGCCAGGTGGGCTGCCACGAAGGGTGCGACGAACCGTTATTGAACATTCTGTCTCAATTGCGCCTGTAGAGATCGGGTTATCTGTCCCATGGGTCCGTGTCTCCCGGGCCGGGACGTAGAGTCCGACCCTCGCAAGACCTTACTGGACTTGAGTTTGTGCAGCCCCTCCGCAGGAGGGGCCTCGGGGGCATGACGCTTGCCTTGCTAAGGGGCGCGAACATCACCATCCCCCATCTGCCTTGGAGATGCCCATGCGCGCTCGAAGCCACTTGATCCTGATCACCTCCCTGCTCGTGGCCTGCGGCGGCCCTGATGAGCAGGAGCGCCCCCCCCCGTCCGCAACTGCAGTGGCGGAGGACATCGCTGCAGCGGCCGCGGACCAGGTCAGCGTTCTCTTCGAGAATGACTTCGTACGGGTCATGAACTTCACCCTGGAGCCCGGCGAGGGCCTTCCCACACATGCCGGCCACCCTCGGGTGGTCTATTCGCTGGCCGACTACCGCCTCCGCTTCACGGAAGGAAGCACCACCGAAGAGGTGGCATGGGAGGAGGGGGACGTGCACTGGCACGGACCGGATGAGCATGCCGTGGAGAACGTCGGCACCACAACGGCCCGCTTCCTGGTCGTAGCCAGGACGGACACGAGGCTCACCGGGGAGTCGCCGGGCCCGGATCCGGAGGATGCGGCGGTGGCGGATCCTGACCACGCCGAGGTCCTCCTGGATACCGACGATGTCCGAGTGGTGCGGGTGACACTGGCCCCAGGGGAAGCTCAGCCGGCCCACCAGGGACTCCCCCGACTCGTCTATTCCCTGACCTCCTACACCATTCGCTACACGGAACCGGGGGGGGAACCCCTGGAGCAGTCGTTCCAGCCCGGCGATGCCCATTGGCATGAGGCCGGGGAGCATGCCGTGGAAAACATCGGCGCCACCGAGGCCCGATTCGCTGTGTTTCAGTTCAGGAGATAGGTAGGACCGGAATCGGTCCTCCTTCTTCCTGCGTCACCCTGTGGTACACCTCTTCCCTTATCCGAGAGCACACCCGATGCGCACCTATCTGAATCGATCCGCCGCCGCCGCAATCATGACCCTGCTGGTGGCGGGAACCCTCTCTGCCGGAACCACGACACCTCTGGCCGCCCAGGACAAGAGTGTCGTGGTCCACCTGGGGACCCTGAACGACGACTGGCAGTCCACGCTCATGGCCATGGGAGTGGCCACCAACCTCCTCCGTGCCGGAGCGGACGTCACCGTGTATGTGGACCGGAATGCCGTCCGCATGGCCGAGCCCCGCCAGCCGCTGGGGGTCATCCTCGACCGTGACGTGGGAGCGATGGTGGAGGGGTTCGTGGAAATGGGCGGCCGGTTCCTGGTGTGCGGGCACTGCGCCGGGATCGCCGGCGTGGATGGGCGCCAGTTGCGCCCAGGATTCACCATCGGCGGGCCGGAGGATGTCGCCGCCATATTCATGGCAGCGGATATCGTCGTCAGCTTCTGACATGAGAGGGGGTGGGCCGGCGGGATCCTTATGCCGCCGGTCCATATCCCCCCTCTCGTTCCGCCGTGCGAATCATGTCCTCGAGCGTTGCGTCCGCTTCGCAGGCAAGCATCACTGCGTCTCGTACCATGAGAACCGCGCTGTCTTCAACCGTCTCGTACTTGGGGATAGGCATCATCGGGGCAGCGCCTCCGTAACCAGAGGAGGTTCGATGCGTGGGCTGGGCCTTTAGCGCCCTCATTTTCCCTGGACAGTAGATTGACGAAGCGATTGGGGTCCAAGCCAGGGTGGGTAAATGACCCAGGGAAGCGGGAAGAATACCTGGCGAGCCGAGGACGATCCTGTATACCGGCACTACCCGAGGCTCTTGGACGGAGGCACGAAGACGAACCTGACGACGGTGAACATCGCGCGGCAGATTGCTTCGATCGTGGTGACGGTGTGGCAAGCGAGGGGGGTCTATGACCCGAGAAGACTCGAGAGAGCCCCCCATGGGAGCATGGTTACCGCTCCCAACCGGAGAGCGACCCGGCTTCCGGAGTCTTGTCCGCTTCAGGGAGAGAGCCATCCTCGAACCTTCCACCCTACTCCGCAAGCAACCGTCCCGGGTGGCGGAACGGTCCTCCTCGAGTTCGGGGCAGACGGTCCGATCCGGCCTCGAAGTTCGAGCACCGGCCGGTCTCCACGACCGGACGAATCCAGCCGGATCGACCGGTCACTGAGAGGAAGGTATCCGCGTCCCTCCTCCCAGTCTTGAAGGAATGTTCACCCGGGTTCGGCCGTGCTCGTGGTCTCGGGAAAGCGGGTCCGCTCGAGCCAGCCCGTGGGCGTCATCCCCGCGAAGCTCCGGAACTCCCGGGTGAAGTGCGCCTGGTCCGAAAATCCGCGCTGGTGGGCCACGCGGCTCAGGAGGCTCCCGTGCCCGGGTCCGCCGCCACGGACGGCTCCGCACTCCATCGCCTCCATGGCACCGTGAAACCGGAGGATCCGGGCGAAGGTCTTGGGGGGAACCCCGACCTCCTCGCGGAATCGGACGGAGAAACGGCTCCTGGACCAGGGGCCGGCCTGAGCCAAGGCTCCCACCGGGGTGCGCCCCCAGCTTCGTCTCAGCGCGGCGACCGCCGCCGCAACGGCCGATGGGAGGGGCCGCCCCGACCGGAGTCTACGGCGCAACCAGGCGGTGGCCACCTGGATCCGCTCGACCGGGGAGGAGGTCTCGGCGCACCGCTCCAGCAGCTCCTCTACCTCGGAGGGAGAATGAAGGTCGGCCAGATCCGCGTCCCGTCCGGCGAGTTCCGCCAGGGGCATCCCGAAGACTCGGGCCGCCCCTGAGGGATGCAGGCGAATCCCGAGAGCGGCGGATCGGCCTTCAGGGGCCTCGATCACATCGGGTCGGACGAAGAGCCCTGAGGCGCTCGCCCTGGAGAA
>SKKH01000206.1 GCA_007121555.1 Gemmatimonadota bacterium
CCGGGAGTAGGGCTCTCGATCACGCTTCCACGGACTGGGAGGGTCGGTAGCGTGAGCGCGTGGCCTGACCGGTAAACGATCCAGAACGCCGGACTGTGACAGGGGAGCCAGGTATCATCACCGGAAGCCAAAGGTCTGACAGGGTTTGACTGCGCGAGGAATCGGTGTGAATCGAGAACGCCGGAATCGTGACTTGATCCCGCTCACCAGGTGCTCGCTTTCGTGAGCACGAGGATCCGTCAACTCGCGTAATCGAGAGCATACCTTTCGAGAAGCGGGCGCAAGCGGGTCCGAGCGCGGAAGAGTCTCGCTTTGGATGTGCCGGTGGGGATCTCCAGAGCCAGGCCGATCTGGTGATGGGTGAAACCCTCCAGATCGTGCATCACCACCACGCCGCGGTAGATCTCCGGCAAGGATGCGAGGGCCTCATCCATCCGCTGCCGGAGGAACGGATCTCGTTCTCGTGAGACCGACGATGTGATCTCCGCCGCGTCCAGATCAACCTCATGGTGACGTCTCCGTTGAAGGCCTCGAAGCTCGCTCATGGTGACGTTCACCGTGATGCGATGCAGCCAGGTGGCGAACGTGGACTCGCCACGGAAGGTGTCTAGCCACCGAAACGCTCGAATGAACGCCTGCTGCGTAGCCTCTTCCGCCAGTTCCTCATCGCCGGTCAGTCGCAAGGCGAGGCGGTATGTGCGGTGAACGTAGGCATCGTAGAGGGAGCGCTGGGCCTTCGGGTCGCCGGCCAGAGCCCTCGCGATGTGGGACGACGGATCCTGTTCGGGTGAGTCTTTGGCCCGCTTCGGCGCTGCTGGCTTCATCAATGGTTACCGTGCTGGAGTCCGGGTGCGTGAGCTGGCCATGTGCGCGGCGACCAGACTGACCAGAAGGATATCCCCAACGGTGAGCCACTCGAACCAGTGCCGCACGAACCGGCTCAGGAGCGCCTGAACATGCGCAGTATGGGAATGAGTGAGCCTGGGCTGTGGAAAGAGCCCTGCGCGGAGAGGCAAAGATCACCATCGGGCTTCTGCAGGAGGCTCTTGCCTCGAGCTTACCGCACCAAGGAGTGTGCGTCCGCTGCAATTCCGCCCGCACTGGGAGGAACCAAAGTGCGTTCCGGCACCTGGATGTTCACCGAAGGTGGGAGCCGATCTCGGCGACCTTCAGCCCGTCCGGACGGCCATCACTGGAACGTCCTTCTCCCTCGCCCATTTCTCCCACTCCAGGGCCGTGCGCTTTCCGAACGCCTGCGTGAGGGAATCCGACGTCGGCTCGCACTGAAGCCCGTCGATGAGCCGGGCGCGGAAATGCGGCTCCAGAGCGGCCACTGCGATCCAACCGGACGCGGTCGGATAGAGGTTGTAGAATGGATTGCCCCCGCCCAGGATTCCCGTGGCCTCCGTGAGCCCCTCGGACAGAGGGATCGCCAGATCATGGGCCGCCTGCGAAATCGCCACCTCCAGGTACCTCTCGGAAAACCCGCTCGCACCCGCCATGATCAGTTGGAGAATCCCGCTCAGGACCCGTTCGGCGGCCACGAAGTCCGCCGCCAGGGTGGCCGGCATCCGAGGCGGTCTGAGCAGACCTGCTTCCGCCAGATAGGTGAGGTCGTGGCCCGCAAGATTCCGCTCCGGGGCGGGATGCCCCACGATGGCCAGGTGAGAAAGATGCGGGAATCCTTCCCCGAGTGACGCGGGATCGAGAGAGAGCCGCTTCAGTGCCGCAGGACGCATGGACGTCAGCAGAACCTGGGCGCGCTCCAGCGCCGTCGCCAACCACCGCCGCCCCTCCTCGCGCTTCAGGTCGATCCGGACGATCTCCTGATCCTCGTTCAACTCCCGGTACCACTTGGAGCACAGGTGCTCGAGTGGATCACCCCAGGGAGGTTCGATCTTCACGACGCGGGCCCCGAGTCGGACCAAGCGCGCGCAGGCAAGCGGACCCGGTACGTTCATCGCCAGAGAGACGACGGTGTGGTCCTGGAGGATCGGTGAATCCATGGTTCCTCGATCAGGGTCTCGGGACACTGTGGGTTTCCGGCATGAGAGGTGACGTCTGAACTCGCGCGGCTGGTGGACGACGAGCCCGCCACTGGGAATATTACCCGGCGGACCCCCAAGCCCGCCTCCGCGCGCCCCTACGGCCGGAAGACCCAGCCCTCTAGCTTTGATCGGCACGTTCACGCCATCACCCTTCAACGCCTCAGGTATCGATCCCGTTGACCATGCTTCCGGAAGGACTCGGAACCTTCGCCCTATTGAGCCTCACGTCTCTCCTCGCCATCACCAATCCTCTGGTGGCGGCGCCCCTGTACCTGGCCCTCACCGAGCGCCACACGCCGGAGGAGAAGTTACGAACCCTCCGACTCGCGGTCACCACGGGAGCCGTGGTCCTGGTGACCTTCGCGCTCCTGGGGAGCGCCATCTTCCAGATCTTCGGGATCACCATCCACGCCTTCCGGATCGCCGGTGGGATCATCATTTTCGGCATCGCCATGGAGATGCTTCAGGCGAAGCGGTCCCGGCTCAAGACCACCTCGGAGGAGGAGGCCGAGGGGATGGAGAAGGAGGAGGTGGGGATCACGCCCCTGGGCGTTCCCATGATCGTGGGCCCCGGGGCCATCACCGCCGTCATGGTGCTGGCCGGCGATGCGCCCGGAGTCCTCCACATGGCGACCCTCTTCGGGGCGATGGCCGTCGTCCTGGGCAGCATCTACCTGGTGCTCCGGGCCGGCCCGTTGGTGACCGACGTGCTGGGCCAGACGGGCGTCAACGTCCTGACCCGAATCATGGGACTGCTGCTGGCGGTGGTGGCCGTACAGTTCGTGGTGGACGGGGTCCAGGCGATTCTGGCCCCGATGCTGGCCGGCGGCGTCTGACCGGGAGCAGGGACGGGCGGAGCGGGACCACCGGATGTCGGAGGCGTTCGGTGAATTCGTGGCCGGCCGCTTCCTCCGGGAGCATTTCGGTGAGGAGGTCTACGAACGACGCGTCGAGGAGTGGAGAGAGCAGGGCCGCGACTACGGACCGGTCTGGACCCCGGAGGCCGTGGACCGCCCGAGTCCTCAGGTCATGTACTCGAGAGGGCCTTGGATCCTGCACCGGCTCGAAGCCAGGATCGGAAGCCGGTCCATGGATCGATTCGTGGCGCGTCACATGATCCAGGACCTTCGGATGACCCGGCAACTCCTCGACGCCCTCGAGGCGGTACCCGGCCCCGACGCGGAGGCGTGGTTCCGGCAGGAGTTGAAGCGAACCCCGCCGGAGGAGACCCGTTGAAGAAGATGCGGGCGCAGCGTGGAGAGGCCCCGGGAAGATCCACAGACGGCACGAGAGGAGTCATACCAGGAGCTGGGAGGGGCACTCCCGGTAGCCTGCGGCCCCGATCCTACTCCTCCACTTTCTCCTTCTCGAACCCCCCTTCCCTGTCGAAGGAGAGGCGCGTGGGGGTGTCGTCCACCACCGTGTCCAGGAGGACCGGTCGACCCCACAGCGCGTGGAGGTGCTCCAGCGTCCGCTGGGCCGCATCCAGCTCCAGATCCCTGCCGTCGTGGTCGTGCCTGAGCAGCAGGACCCCGCTTCGCCCCAGGTCCGCGTCGTGGATCCGGATGACCGGCACCGACCCCATCCCCACCTGCCTCAGAAGCGTCTCTCGGATGCGGACCCACTCTTCGGAGTCCGCGATCCGGGTGGCCACCAGATCCTGGCCCTTTCCCTCGTACTCGAAGAGGTCCAGCTCCCGCATGAGCTCCTCGTGGAGGAAGCGCCTTAGAAAGGAGACGTCCCGGTCCGCCTCCCGGATGGGGAAGAGGGCGTCCTCACCGGCGAGGGGCTTGCCCCCGGCCCGGGCCAGCCGCTCGGTGTTCACCCGCCCCGGCCTGCCCTCTTCGGAGGCGGCCTGCCGCCGGATCTCGTGCCACATGACGTAGCCCAGGTGGTAGGGATTGATCCCCGTGGGTTGCCGGGTCACCACCTGGTTGTGGTGCACCAGAAACTCCATGTGCAACTCCTGGGGCAGGTCCAACGCATTCAGAATGCGGTGATGCCAGTACGTGGCCCATCCCTCGTTCATGATCTTGGTTTCCATCTGGGGAAGGAAGTAACGGGCCTGTTCGTGCACGATGGTGAGGAGATCCCTCTCCCACTCCCCCAGGTACGGGTTGTGGTCCCGGATGAAGAGGAGGAGGTCCTCCTCCGGCTCCAGAGGGACCCGGTCCAGCTCCGGTTCCCGGGCCTCCTCCGGAGTACGGATGGCCCGATGGGGATCCCGGCTCGGCCGCGCCCGCTCCAACTCCCGCTCCTCCTGCTCCTCACGGTCCAACTTCCGGATCCCGGGATTGCGTCGGAGATTCAGCGAGAGCGCGTGGGCGTGATCCAGCAGCGCCTCCACCTTTCGGGGACCGATGGAGAGGTCCTCCACGTAGCGGCGGACCCGCTCCGCCCGGAGCTTGAAGTTCGCCACCGCCAGCTCGGGTCGGAGGTGCCCGAAGTGATAGTTGTTGGCAAAAAAGTCGTTGTGCCCGTAGACATGGGCGATGGTCAGGATCTGCTGGCACAGGGTATTGTCGCGCATAAGGTAGGCCAGCGCCGGATCGCTGTTGATGACCATCTCGTAGGGGATCCCCGTGACCCCATGGTGGTGCAGAGTCCGCAGCTTCTCGAAGCGCTTTCCGTACGACCAGTGGGGGTAGTGGGAGGGCATCCCGGTGTAGGCCATGTAGCCCAGCATCTGCTCCCGGTCACAGATCTCGAACTCCTGGTCCCGGAACTCGAGACCGAAACCCGCCGCGACCCGGCGGATGCGCTCGTCCCACTTTTCCAGCTCCTCGATAGTCCAGTCGGTGGCCATGCCGGCGCCTCACCCCTCCGACTCCGACGGCACCCGCTCCCTGGAGAGAAGCTTCTTGAAGCCGGGCCATACGTCGTCCTTCTGTTCGATCTTCACCGTCTGGAAGTTGGGGGCATCGATCCCCGCGAAGATGTCCAGCATGGTGCTTCCGTAGCGCCTCGAGTTGAGGGGCTTGATCTCGCCGTAGCCGAAGAGGTTCGCCACCTTGCAGATCTCCTGGGCCGCCTCCACCGCCGCCTCGTTGTCCGTGGTCCAGTTGTCGCCGTCGGAGCAGTGGAAGGCGTAGATGTTCCAGAGTTCCGGGGGATAGCGTTCGCGGATGATCTGCAGAGCCTTCCGGTAGCCGGACGAGATGAGGGTGCCGCCCGATTCTCCCCGGTGGAAGAACTCCTCCTCGGAGACCTCCCGAGCCTGGGCGTGGTGGGCCACGAACACCACCTCCACGTTCCGGTAGCGGGTCATGACGAAACGGTGCAGCAGAAAGAAGAAGCTCCGGGCCAGGTATTTCTTCAGGGTGTCCATGGATCCGGACGTGTCCATGATGCAGATGACCACGGCATTGGACTGGGGCACCACGTCCTGCACCAACCGCCGGTAGGTGAGGTCGTCAGGGTGGAAGGGAAAGCGCCGGCCCACGCGATCGTCGCCGTCGGTCTTTTCGCCGTGCTGATCCCGGGCCAGCTTCCGGCGAATCCGGGCCCTGGCGGTGCGACGCTTGTCCAGGTGCACCCGAACGCCGGCCCGCCGGTAGCCCTTCCGCTTCCGCTCCCGCTCCGCCGGCAGCTCCCGGAGACGCTTGCGCTCCATTGCGGGGAGCTCCAGGTCCTCGAACATGATCTCGGTGAGTTCCTCCAGCGAGATCTCGGTCTCGTAGTACTCGGTGCCCGGCTGGTCACCGGCGGGGCCCGACGGACCCTGGCCCGGACGATCGGCGGCCTTGCCCACCACCTGGCCCGCCTCGGTGTCGCCTTCCCCGGTCCCGACCCCGGGCTGATTGTCGCCGTAGACGAAGCGGTACTCCTTGATGCCCCGGATGGGAACCTTCACCACCCGGTCCCCGCTCCGGCCGATGATGGCCTCCTCGGCGATGACGTCGGCGATGTTCTCGCGAATGGCCTCGCGCACCTTCTCCCGGTGTCGGGCCCGGTCCCCGGCGCTCCGATCCGACCGGACGGCGTCGGCCTCCGAGTACTGGCGAAATACCGATGAATTCATGCTGGATCCTCCCGCGGGGTCGCCGCTCAATCCTTCCAGAGGTTGTTGGCGGCGTAGCGCAAGACCACCTCCGCCGACTCCTCGGTGTAGCCCCGTTCGATGAGGGCGCCCACCAGGTCGTCGTACTTCTCGCGCTGCTCCTCGTCCCGGGTCCGGGCCCTGGTGATCACCCGGCTCATCTCCCGGGCCGAGCTCATGAGGCGCTTCTCGATGGCCTCACGTAGCGGCTCGTACGACTGGTACGTCACCTTCTCTCCCCGTCGGCTCGAAGCCCAGAGGTAAGCCATGACCTCCTGGCGAAAGCCGTCGGCGGTGGAGCCTACGATGGCGATCTGCTCCTCCACCGACTTCAGGAACTCCTCGTCCGGCTCCAGGTCCTCGCCCGTGTCCCGGTCCTTGACCCGGGTCTTGTTCACGTAGGCCTCGGCGTGGTCCAGGTAGTTCTGAAAGAGACTCTCAGCCTGTTCTTCGAAGGAGTAGACGAAAGCCCGGGTGATCTCCTTCTCCAGGATCGAGAGGTACTCCTTGTGGACGGTGTCCCGGAGGATCTCGAGGTACCGGTCCCGTTCCTTGTCGCCCATGTCGGAGCCCTTCACCATCTGCACCAGCGTCTCCCGCACATTGATGGGGTGGATCCCCTTGGGATGGTCCGCCAGGGTGGCGTCCAGCGCCTTCATGACGAAGCGGGTCGAGATCCCGCTCATCCCTTCCCGGGGCGTCTCGTCCTGGAGTTCCCGCGGATCCAGCTTCACCGTCTTCCCCTTCTCCACCACCTCCTCGCCGTTGTAGAGGCGCAGTTTGGTCATCAGGTCGCACTTGGAGGTGGGCTCGAGTCGACTCAGGATCGAGAACATTGCCACCACCTCGAGCGTGTGGGGGGCGATGTGGGCCTCGAAGCTGGATCGGTCCAGGAGCTTCTGGTAGATCTTTACCTCCTCGGAGAGACGAAGGTTGTAGGGCACCTTCACCACCACGAGGCGGTCCAGGATCGCTTCGTTGGTCCGGTCACCCCGGAAGCGACGCCACTCCCCTTCGTTGGAGTGGGCCAGGATCACGGTGTCCACGTAAACGGTCCCGTGCCGGCCGGGCGCCGGGATGAACTTCTCCTGGGTGGCGGTGATGATGGTGTGGAGGTACTCGGTCTCGTTCTTGAACATCTCGATGAACTCGGTCATTCCACGGTTGCCCACGTGGAAGGCCCCGCTCAGGTCCAGCACTCGGGGGTCGCCCTCGGAGAAGCGGTCCAGCTTGGAGATGTCCTCGGCGCCGATGAGGACCGAGGTGTCCTGGTTGTTGGGATCCACAGGGGGGACCACCCCAATGCCCCGGCGGCCGTGGCGGCTGATGGTGACGGTGGTCACCGGGAACCGTTCGTACTTCCCCTCGAACTCCTCCTCCAGCCGGTGCCGGCAGATGGGGCAGAGTTCGCCCTCGATCCGGACGTCCAGCATCTCCTCGAACTCGGGGCGGAGGTGCTTGGGGATCAGGTGGAGGGGCTCCTCGGCCAGGGGGCAGCCCTCGAGGGCGTGCAGGGCCCGGGCCGTCTCCAGCCCTCGCTGGAGCTTCTCCACCAGGGAACTCTTCCCGGCACCCACCGGCCCGATGAGGCACAGGACCTGCCGGCTCTCCTCGCCGCGCTGGGCGGCGGCCCGGAAGTACCGTCCGATCTGATCCAGCGTCCGCTCGATCCCGAAGAACTCATCCCGGAAGAAGTTGTAGATGCGGACCGGCTCGTCGCCCAGGAGCCTCCTGAGACGGGGGTCCCCCTCCTCCCGGAGATCGGTGATCCCCTCCCCGGCCACTACGCCCCAGAGGCGCTTGTGGGCCAGGCGGGCCAGTGAGGGGTCTTCCCTCACCTTCTCCAGGTAGTCCAGGAAGGTCCCGCGCCAACCGATGTCGCGGGTGGTTTCCCGGTCCGACTCGATGAGATGGCTGAAGTCGCTCGTACCCTGTTCGCTCATGTTGTTGTCCTCCTGCCGCGGTGACCCTCGGCGTCCATCCCCCTTCACCACGGCGGGTGGTGGCTGGGAGAGGCACCGCTCCCTCAGGCGTGACCTGTGGGGGGCGTCGCAGTTCTTCCGGGCTGGAGCGCCCGGCCCGGTCGAGCCGTGGATGGCCGCACGGGATTCTGCTCGGATCCGGCCAGGATCCTGTGGTGGTGGAGCGGGGGGGATGCTCCGAAGAGTCACCTGCTGCAGATCTGTCGTTGTCCCACTATTTGATAAACGGGCGGAGGGAGACGAGTTCCTGGCTGGATCCACCTGAGAACCGGGATGTGTCGACGGGGCGGAGTGTCACCCGGTCAGCTGGGCGAAGTAAGCCTCCGCGAGGGCGGGGACCTCCCGGGACTCGATCACGCGCCGTCCCGGCGCATCCTCCCGGGCGGCGTGGAGCAGGGTCGCAGCGACGGCCCGGGCCTCGACCGGCTTGTACCTGGCCGGCAGGAGGAAGCTCATCCGCTTCATGACCTCCTCGCCGAGCCGGGACTCGGCCCGCTCTCCCAGGAGCAGGGAGGGGCGGACGAAGGTGAGGCTTCGAAAAGGGATCGCCGAGAGGGCGCGCTCCAGCTCCCCCTTCACTCGGTTGTAGAAGATCCGTGATCTCGGATCGGCCCCGAGGGCGCTCACAAGAAGGGTGTGAGCTGCTCCCCCTTCAAAGCCCTGGCGGGCCACGGCCAGGGGGATGCCCACGTCCACTTCGCGGAACCGGTTCCGCGAACCGGCCTTCCGGATCGTCGTCCCGAGGGCACAGACGACCTGGTCCACGTCGAAGAGCTCCGCGTGGGCCGAGAGGTCGCCGAAGTCGACGACGTGCTCCTCCATCGTCGAGGGATCCAGTCCGTGGAGGAGCTCCGGGGGAAGGCGACGGCGGGTCAGGACGACGACGCGCCCGAACGCCGGATCCCCTGAGAGAAGGCGGAGGCATTCCCGGCCGACGAGTCCGGTGGCGCCGCAGAGGAGGACCGAGGGGGGAGAGCTCACAAAGTATGGGCTCCTTCAGCGGATGAGGCATGTTGCCGGACGCCGGGACCCGGAGCGACCTGACGCTACGGGTGGAGGCCGGGGAATGTGTACGAGTATACGTGGCTCTCCGGGTGCACGGCGAGCCAGGCCCGCTCATAGGCCATCTGGCTGTCGATCAGATCTCCATTCCGGTCCTCCACCCAGGCCACGAGCCCGGCGGGCTCGTACCTGACCTGGAGGGCCCCATCCGCCAGGCGGGGCAGATCTCCGTGGAGCTCGTCCAACTCCCTGAGGGGGAAGAACCAGTGCTCTCCAGCCACCTCTACCCCCAGACCCAGAGGGGCCGGGTCATGGTGGCTGGGAAGAGGGTTGGGAAAGTGATCTGCGGGAAAGTCCGCATAGACGTAGGGATAGCCCTGCTCCTGCGGAAAGCCCATCACCTGGGTGTCCGGGTGTCGGGCGCTCCAGAACGCCCACGTGGTCTGGAGGGACGGGATGACCTCCAAACCGGTCCCCTCGTGGGAACCGGAGATGGCCTCTCGGGCGATCTGTGCCCAGACGCTCCCCGTCTCCTGATCCACCAGGAGAAGGCTATCGTGGATCAAACTCGTCCCGAAGTGAAAGGTGTGCACCGTGCCGGCCACCCTTCGATCGAAGATGGTCGCGGTGCCGGCGAGAGGGCACCATGTGACCGCCACCGGGGTGCCCCCGGCCTCGTCATTGAGCACCTCGACCTGATTGAGGAACCGGAGAGGATACGCGATGACTTCACCGCCGATCTCCACACCGACGACCAGTTCGTCCGGGCGCATGGGGACCTGGGCCGGAGTCCCGCGAGGGGGGCGGTCGGGCGCCTGCGCCACCGACATGGCGTGGCGGCGGGCCTCCCCACCCGGGCGCTCCTGGGCGACGGTCCACACCGTTCCGAGCATCCGCAACTGCGCCACCGGCGACGGCCCCTCCAGGCGGGGGACATCTCCGTAGCTCGTGCCTCCACAGGCGACGGCGCCGAGAAGGGGGAGCACCGCGCCGCCGAGGAGCCACCTGAGGGCTGCTGTGCGCTGCTTGACAGCCATAGGGCCTCCTCCTCCGCTGAGGTTGGGGTCGACGACCTGTGTCCACACAGCTCCGCTTCATCCTCCCAACGCCGGAGCAACCCCCGTGGGTTCCCGGCCGCGCGGAGACGGCCCACGGTGTGTGCCTCGCCCTCTCCGCCGCAGGGCCCGAACCTTCGGGCCCGAAACTCCGTACAGGAGGGGGCGGGGCGGAGGGAGAACCCCGACGACTCAAGAAGGCGAACCACGCGGGATCGAGGGGGCCATGTCCGGCCGCGATGTGAGCAGAGGCAAGCCGTTTCGGACCCGGGGGCTCCTCGCCTCCGGGATCGGAGGAGTCGTCGCGGTGGCGCTGGGACTCGCGGGACCGGCACCTGCGTCGCCGGAGGCCCCGCCCTTCACTCCGGAGTCATCCCCCCGGGCGATGCCGCCTCCGGACTCCGTCGACGCCTCGTCCTTTCCTGACCTCGAGCGGTGGGTTCAGCGCTACGTGGAGGAAGGAGGCCGGACGGTTGGGATGGTCGCAGCCGTGCTGGGGCCCGAAGGGACGGAGATGGCGGCGGCCGGCCGAGCCCGGGGCGACCTGCGGCCCACCCCTGAAACCCTCTTCGAGTTGGGCTCGGTGACTAAGGTCTTCACCTCGCTCCTGTTGGCCGAGCTCGCCGCCGAGGGTCTTGTGGAGCTGGACACTCCGATCGGCTCCCTCGTGCGAGAAGGGACCGAGCTCACGCCCCAGGTCGCCGAGATCACGCTGCTCGAGCTCAGCACGCACACCTCGGGGCTTCCCCGGATCCCCGGAGGGCGAGCGCTCATTCCCTTCATCGTGCGCCCAGGCGATCCCTACCGGGGCTCGACGAAGGACGACCTCTACCGCGTGATCGAACGGTTGGGCGAAGACGATGTCCGAACCCGGGGGACCTGGCGCTACTCCAATCTGGGCCCGGCCCTTCTGGCTCATCTCCTCGAGGAGGCCGCCGGGGCCCCGTGGGAAGAGTTGCTCCAGGATCGAGTGGTCGAGCCCTTGGGGCTCGAGGGAACCTCCGTGGGGGCTCCCCCCGGAACGGACCGGGCCATGGCGCAGGGGCACCGGGAGAACCTCCGGTCCACCCGTCCCTGGCGCATGGACGCCTACGCCCCCTCCGGAGGGATGGTCTCGAATCTTTCGGACATGGTGCGGTTCCTCGAAGCCGTCATGGAGGCCGAGGAAGGCCCGCTGGCCGAAACGACGCGAGCGGCCGGATCACGCACAGCCGGCCTCGGATGGGTCCTTCAGGAGGAGGGCGGGCGGCGCACCATCTGGCACGACGGCCGGACGGGCGGCTTCTACGCCTTCGTCGGGTTCGACCCCGACGTCGGGCGCGGCGTCGTCATCCTCTCGAACA
>SKKH01000152.1 GCA_007121555.1 Gemmatimonadota bacterium
CGCCTTCAGTTTCCGGGGCTGCATCCCGAGGGCGCCCGCTGGCTCGCCAGGGAGCGAGACATCGTGGCTGTGGGTCTGGATACACCGAGCCTCGACCATGGACCCTCCACGACCTTCGAGAGCCATCAGATTCTCTTCGAGCAGAACATCTACGGTCTCGAGAATGTGGCGAATCTGGATGAACTCCCGCCGGTGGGCTCCACGATCCTGGCGCTGCCTGCCCTCATGGAAGGTGGATCGGGCGGCCCGGTGAGGATCATCGGCCTCGTGCCCTGAGCTCTGGGTCGGAACCCGGAGTTTCCACTCGGGTTGAAACATTCAAGCTTCTCGCAAATCCAGTCCGCCCGCCCGACTCCCCCGGCGGACACGGGAAGCCAGTTTGGCGGGCCAGAGGTGTCCGGATCACGGATACCGGCGTTTCTCTGATCCACCACACTCAGATTCGGCTCCGCCTCCCCTGGCCCGGGCGCCTGAGTCCCACCGATCGGTCCACCGACGCGCTGACCCGGGAGGTGGGCAATCCGGAGCTGGAGCCCCAGTACACCCACCAGGCTCGCCTCGAGGGTCGGTGGAGCGGAGACGTGGGGACCCTCTCGGTCACTCCGTTCCTCAGGTATACGACCAATGAGTGGGCCGACATCCGCCGGGTGGACGCCGAGGGCGTCGCCACGGAGACCTATGAGAACCTGGCGTCCACCCGTCAGATGGGTGCTTCGCTCACCGCTTCGGTTCGCGATGTGGCGGGAATCCAGGGCCGCGTCCGGGTCAGTGGTCGCCAGGAGGTGCGCGATGGGGGGCCGGTGGAGCTGGAGGCGGAGTCCGGATCCTTCCGGTGGTCCGTTCGTGGAAACGCCTCCTCCGAAATCACCTCGGACCTGGCCGCCCAGGCGAGGGTGTCCTACCGGCCGACCCGGCAGATTGCCCAGGGCATCGTCTCCTCGCGTGTGATGACCCAGGTGGGCGTGCGGCAGCAGATCATGGACGGGCGCGGGGCACGGTCAACATTCTGGTGCGCGATCCCTTCGACCTCTACGACACCTCCTTCGAGAGTCGGGACGCGTCGCATGTTCAGATCGGAAGCAGCGACGTGAGCCGTCGCTCCGCGGTGCTCAGCGTTTCCTACACCCTGGGATCGCCGGGAGACAGGTGAGGCCGGGCAGCGCACGGCTGGTGAGGGGCAACACAACAGGCCCCGGCAGTCCCCCCAGGAGTGATGGGGTCTGCCGGGGCCCTGATCCTGGAGGGGTGGCACGCAGGAACTCAGGGCGCCGCGGGCACCGAGATGTGCGGTCCGAAGAAGAGGGCGTTGAGGAAGAGGCGGTTGGTCCCGTACCAGTATCCCCGGAAGTTGGGGTTGTCGATGAGGAGGACCACGGTCCCGCCCCCGATCCCGTCGGCCACCACGGACGCCGAACCCCGGATCCGCTCCAGGTTCCGGTCCGAGATGTATCCGCTCAGGTGGGGCTCGTCGGTGAGTTGGACCGGGGTGGAGAAGGGGTTCGCGCTGGGAGGGAGGATGAACTCGTGGTCCCGCCAGACGGCAATCTCCCGCTCCTGGTAGCCGAAGCCCAACGGATGGGTGGGATCCAGGTGGGCTCGATAGATGGAGCCTCCGATTCGCTGTGCCCCGGTCAGGGCCTGGGCGTCGGTGTAGTCGGTCCGGGGCGTCTCCACGGGTTCCTCATCAGGTGCACCTTCCAGGGCCTCGCTCAACCGAGGGGCGAACCCCTCCTGGACGGCCCAGTTCGCGGCGCCCCGAATGGCGATGAGGGTCCCGCCCCTTTCCACGAACCGGCGAAGCTCGGCCCGCTGGTCGTCGTCCATGAAACCGTAGCTTCCGGACACCAGCACCATGGCGTCGTACTCCGACAGGTTGGCCCGTCCCAGGTGATCGCGATCCACCTTGGTGATGGGAAGGCCGACCCGGGTGTCCAGGAGGTGCCAGACCTGTCCGGCTTCGTACTGAGAGATCCCCGCGCCCACCACCAGGAGGGCCCGGGGCATACCGGAAATGGGCCGGACGTTTCCGCTCCCCAGGTCGATCCCATCGAGGGAGTATCCGGTGTCGGTGGCCCAGAAAGGCACCCCGGACTGGGCTTCCGCCTCCCGGACCAGGGCGTGGAGCTCGCTTGCGGCCATGGACTGGGTCTGAAGGGGGATCGAAATCGATCCTCGAGCGAATTCGCGGTCCTCGGGGCCTGCGCTTCCCCGTATCCGACTGGTGAAGGGATGGAAGGCCGCCTCGACCCGGACTCCCCGGGCCAGAAGATATTGGAGCGCTCGCGGCGCGAAGTAATCGCTCCAGTCCAGGAGGTAGGCGTAGCCCGCCTCAGGCACGAGGCCCCGACCGACCGGCTCAGGCACCTCGGTCACCCTTGAGCCCTGCGGAAGCGAGCCCGTGCCCAGCTCGGCGTGGGGGATCCCGTAGGCCAGGCTCATGGTCCACGTGGAGGCGTCGTAGAACACGCTGTCGGCATAGGTGTCGGTCGTCTCGAAGATGGAGCGGACCATCCGGTATCCCGGCTGCTCCACGGGAACCACCCAGGCCGAGCCTTCCCGAAACGTCGTGCCTCCGAATTCGCCCGATCCATCCAACTCGAAGACCTCGACCCGATGCCGAAGGAGGAGGTCCAGGAACTCCCGGTTCAAAGAATGGTCCACCGAGCTCCCGAAGACCCAGCCTCCCGTAGGGAACTCGACGGCCTCCGTCAGGGCGCTCTCGTAGAAATCGCGTTGGTACTCGAGCATGCGCTCTCGTTCCGCCACGGCCCCTCGCACCGTGGCCAGCGAGGTCCGGAGCTGATTCCGGATGGCGAAGGCGAAGGTGAGCACGCCATGGTGGGAGCTCTCCTGTATGTGTCCCCGGGCGCTGGCCTGCTCGAAGACCAGTCCCAGACCCCCCAGGAAGTTGGGATAGGTGGATCCATACCCCGGGTAGGTGTTGTCGAAGACTTCCTTGGTGAAGTAGAGGGATCCCAACTCGTCCAGCGACGCGGACCAGTGGTCGGCGAAGCGGAGGGTGATGTCGGTGTAGAGCTCCTCCGGAAGGAGGGGGTTCCAGGATCCCTCCGGCTTCGTGGGTTCAAAGAAGTAGGTGGAGTTCGTTCCCATCTCGTGGTAGTCCGTCACCACGTTGGGTTTCCAGGAATGGTGGAAGTCGATGCGGGCCTGGCTGCTGGGGTCCTGGAGGGGGAGCCAGTCCCGGTTGAGATCGAACCAGTAGTGGTTGGTCCGTCCCCCGGGCCAGACCTCGTTGTGCTCCCGGTCCAGGGGATCGGCCACGAAGGGGGCTCCCTTGTGCATGTTGGCCCAGTTGGTGTGCCGGTCCCGCCCGTCGGGATTCAGCACCGGCTCGATATGCCACACCCCTGAATCCAGTGCGCGACTCACCTCATCGCCCTGGCCCGCGACCAACCAGTAGGCCTGCAGCATCGCCACCTCCGCCGACGAGGTCTCGTTCCCGTGAACTCCGTAGCCCAGGTGCACGACGATGGGCCGGTCTCCAGTGGGGGTCGCCGGCTGTCTCGGGTCGGCCGCCCTGAGATGGGCCTCCCGGATCTCTTCGAGTCGCTGGTGGTTCGTGGGGGAGGTCACGGTGAGCACGGGGAGGTCCCGGTGCTCGATGGATCGACCGATGGACTGGTACGTAGCTCGATCCGAAAGGCGAGCCAGCTCCTGCATGTAGGCCACGATGCGGTCGTGCCGAGTGTGGTGCGTACCGATCTCGTAGCCCAGGAACTCCTGTGGGCTGGGCACATCTGCATCGAAGGTCTGGCCCTCGGGAAAGAAGTACTCGAGGGGTTGAACTGCGTCCTCCCATCCCTGGGCCGGCGTCGCCTGCGCAGCCAGGTTCGTCGAGAGAGACGGAGAAGTCAGGAGGAGGCCGGTGACGACCACCGCGAAGGCCTGGCGGAGTGAGGAGCTCTGGAACGGGTAGGGTCTGGGCATCAGTCCGAACGGTCCGGGTCTGGAGTCAGGCGGAAGGGGAGGGCACGAGGGATCCGTTGGCAATGCCGCGAACCAGATCCGTCGAGGTGAGGATGCCCACCAACTCGTCGTCCTGGGTCACGAGGACCCGGTGGATCCCACGGGTGGACATGATCTTCGCGGCCTCGGCGATGGAGGTGTCGGGCCCCACGGAGACCACGTTCCTGGTCATGGCCTCTTCCACCGTGTGACGGGCCAGGAGGTCCCACTCCGGCCCCTCGCTCTCGACCAAACGCTGGTAGACGTCGGCGCCGGAATGACTCCAGTAGTCCGCGAAGAACGAACCGGGGTTCTCATCAGGGTCCTCATCGGAAGTTGCGGCTCCGCCCAGCTCCTCGCGCAGGGTGGGCCGGGTGTCCGAAGGCCCGCGGGCCGCCTGAGTCGAACCCTGAAAGTCCATGAGGTCGGTGGCGGAGATGACCCCGACGAGGCGGGGTCCGCTCACCACCGGTGCGCCGGTGACCCCTTCGTCGCCGAAAAGCTCCATGGCCTCCCGCAGGCTCATCTCGGGCTCCAGGGTGAATACTTCAGAGGTCATGAAATCGGCGACGGTTCGCATCGGTGTCAACTCCTCGGGGAGGATCTCCCCGGTCGTGGTGAGACGTCAGAAGACGGTTCAAGTCAGGATTCCGGGACCGATCCCGGAGGCCCGGGTGTAGCCCCGGACCCCAAACATGATGCACCATTGAACGCCGAGAAGTAAGGTCCATGTCCCAGTCGTCTCCCTGTCCAGTGGTTGTTGGACGCCGCTCCGTGCTCAAGGAGTGCGGCGATCTCCTGAGGGATGAGTCCAGCCTGATCGGAGGGGCGGTGGACCGGGTCTACCGTCCGGGATCTTCAGAGGAGGTGGCCGCCGTGGTCGCCATGGCGGCGAAGGAGGGCGCGCAGCTCACCGTGAGCGGCGCCCGGACCGGGATCGCAGGCGGAGCGGTGCCCGGAGCGGACGAACCGGGGCGGCTGCACTGGCTTCTCTCGTTGGAGCGGATGGACCGCATCCTGGGCTGGAAGCTTGACGCCGACGGCGGCGCCCCCGGCGTGCGGGTACAGGCGGGAGTCCCCCTCTCCACCCTGACCCAGACGGTACGGGAGGAGGCGGGCATCGAGACGCCTCCGACTGGAAGCCGCTGGATGTACCCCGTGGATCCCACCGAGTGGACCGCCTCCGTAGGGGGCACGATCGCGACCAATGCCTCGGGAGCCCGGAGCTACCGGTATGGTCCCACGGCCCCGTGGGTCCGCGCCCTCACGGTCGTGCTCGCCGACGGCACCCTCCTGGAGGTAGGACGGGGCGAAGTCCAGGCGCGAGACGGCCGCCTTCTCTGGCCGGGAGCTTTCGGCGATCGGGTTCTCACGGTCCCCAACCTGCCCACGCCCCGGGTCCGCTGCGTGGCTGGGTACGCGCTGTCACCAGAAGTGGACCTGATCGACCTCATCGTAGGTTCGGAGGGCACACTGGCCGTTGTCGTGGAGGCCGAGTTGGCGCTCACTTCGGAGCCTCCGGGAGTCCTCTCGCTCTTCTCCTTCCTTCCTCCCGGGGGCGATGGGCTGGCCCTCACCGCTCGGATCCGGTCCGACCCCCGCCTCGCTCCCCTCGCCATCGAGTATCTGGACGGGTCGGCCCTCGAGCTCCTTCGTCGCCGCGAGCTGAGGCTGGGTTCGAGTCACACCCCGGTGCCGCCCGATGCGGATTCGGCTCTCTTCGTGGAATTGCCGTGGAACCATGAAGCGGAAGTGTTCCACCTGGCCGAGGCCATGGAAGCGCAGTTGAGGTCGGAGGGTGGATCGCTGGAATTCACCTGGGCCGGTGAGGATGAGATGCAGGCGAGGAAGATGAAGGCGCTTCGCCATGCCGTGCCGGAGGCGGTGAACGAGCGCATCAGCATGCACGCCCGCACCGTCCCGGGCCTCCACAAGGTGGGCACCGACCTGGCGGTGCCCGACGAGGGCGCAGCCGAGATGAACGCCATCTACCGCGATCGCCTGAGGGGGAGTGGGATGGAATACGCCCTCTTCGGGCACGCGGCCGAAAACCACCTTCACGCCAACCTGATCCCTTCGTCTGCAGAGGAATTGGATCGGGCCCGGGCCCTTCACCTGGAGCTTGCCCGGGAGGCGGTCCGGCTGGGGGGATCGGTGACGGCCGAGCACGGGATCGGGCGGCTGAAGCATGACCTGGTCCCCATCCAGTACGGCGAGGCGGGAGTGGCGGCCCTGCGGGAGGTGAAGCGGTTCTTCGATCCCGAGGGTCGGTTGAATCCCGGTGTCCTCTTCCCGGTTCTCTCGTGAGGTTGCACCTCCAATCGATCCTCCACGCCGCGCCCGAGGCGGTGTGGAATCTCGCTCTCCAGCCTCTCACGCGTCTTCGCCTCTCCAGGCCGCTACTCGCCTTGCGGCCGTCCGGCATGGGGACTGCTGAAGCGCAGGAGTGGCGTCCGGGCCTGGTGCTGGACTACCGACTCCGGCTCCTGGGCCTGGTGCCGCTGGGGCGATATCGAATCGAGGTCACCGACGTGGACAGGGGCCGGAACGAAATCCGTACCAGAGAACGCAGTTGGCTCGTCCCGGCCTGGACCCACCTGATGCGGGTTCGGCGGCTTCCCGACGGTCGGACCCTATATGCCGACCTCGTGGAGATCCCTGACGGAGCCCGCGCGCCCCTGGGCTGGCTCCTCGGTCGGGTGATCCTCCTGCATCATCATCGGCGGTGGCCTCGCGTCCTGGAAGAGGATCAAGATCGGATCCGATGGACGGGAGGAAATCGCGACCGGGAGCCGTAGCTGAAGTGAGGGTTCACGGAACGGACCCACGCGGTCCCGGGTCTGGAACGTCGAGCCCCTCCTTGTCCTGTTCCCACCCTGGAGCGAGCCAACCCATGAGACTTCCTCGCGCCCTTCGTCCCCTGCGACGGGTCGTGCGACGCCTGGTGTCGCCGGCGGGCGGGATGTTGGGCGATGTGGGGTTCGTCTATCACGACGCCTACCGGAAGGGCGTGCCGGGACTCCGGATGGATCCCATGAGAGGGGAACGAATTCTCACCTTTCTCACCGACGAGGGTTGGATCCGAAGGAAGGATGTCCGGGAGCCTCGGCCCGCCTCGGTGGAGGATCTTCGGCGGGTCCATTCCGGGGAGTACCTCCGCTCCCTGGACGACCCCGACGAGGTGAGTCGCATCATGGGGGTGCCCGTAGACCGGGACGAGGCGCGAGCGGCACTGGAGCTCCAGCGGCTCATGTGCGGAGGTACGATCTTCACCGCGCTCCTGGCCACCCGACTTCGGGGGGCGGTCGTGCACGTGGGCGGTGGGCTCCACCATGCGGGTCCGGACCGGGGCACGGGGTTCTGCCTGCTGAACGACGCAGCTGTGGCCATCGCACGCCTCCGCACCCGCGGATTCGACGCGCCCATCCTCGTGGTCGATCTCGACATCCATGACGGGAACGGAACGCGAGCCATCTTTGCAGAGGACCCCACGGTCCACACCTTCTCGATGCACAACGAAACCTGGACTGAGCTTCCGGACGCGGCGGCCGACACCTGCATCGCCTTCGGTTCCGGCATTGGGGACGAGGAGTACCTGGAGATTCTCGAGCGGGAGCTGCCCCCGGTCTTGTCGACCCATCAGCCGGGATTGATCCTCTATTTGGCCGGCGTCGACGTAGCGGAGGGCGATATCTTCGGGGATGGTCGGATGAGTGGAGCCGGGATCCTGTCCCGGGACCGTTTCGTGGTGAATTCGGCCCGGGAGATCTGTGGCGGGGTGCCCCTGGCGGTGGTCCTGGCGGGAGGATACGGGAGCGGTGCCTGGCGGCCCACCGCCCGGTTCTCCGGCTGGCTGGTGTCCGGAAGGGATCCCTCCCTCCCCGATGACCTCACGGTCGCTCTGGGTCGGGTTCGGTGGTCGGGTTCCGAGGAGGATTCGCGGACGTCCAAGGAGGATCCCTTCGCCTGGAGCTTCTCGGCCGGCGACCTGTCCGCCCTGGGAGCGGGAACCCCGGGGGAGTCGCTCCTTCTGAGCCGCTATTCCCGTCGGGAGATCCAGGCGGCGCTCGCCCGATTCGGAGTCCTGGACCAGGCCCGCGCCCGGGGGTATCGTGACGTCCGGGTGCAGATGCTTCCCTCATCCGGGCTCGGTCCCACCGTACGTCTCTACGGAGAGAGGGAGTCGGAGGAGCTCCTCATGGAGGTCCGGCTGGACATGGATCGGGTCTCCCTCTCCGGACGGACACTTCTGAAGGTGGAGTGGCTTCTCCTCCAGGATCCCCGAGCCCGCTTTCATCCCGGGCACGAACCGTTGCCGGGCCAGCGTCATCCGGGGCTGGGCTCTCTGGCCGACGTCGTGGCCTGGCTCATCACTCTCTGCGAGGAGATGGAGTTGGACGGACTCTCCTTCCGATCCTCCCATTACCACATCGCGGCCATCGCCCGTCGACATCTCCGGTTCGTGGACTCCCGGGACCGGGCGCTCTTCGAAGGGATCCGGGAGGCAACCCGTGGGCTCACGCTCTCCGAGACGGTTCGTGCGCTGGAGGAGGGGAGGATCGTGGATGTGGCCTCGGGAGATCCGGTGGTGTGGACCGACATCCTCATGGTAGTTCCGGTGAGTCCTCGACTGCACGCTGAAACGGCGGCGGTCCCCGAGGACGTGCCGAGTCGATCGCTTCGGCTGGTCGAGGCGGAGCCCTGAGGGAGATGCCGGAGTGCATCGGCGAAGGGGCCGGACGACGCTCCAGGGCCGCGACCCCCCGACGCCCTTCGGATTCTCCTGTGCAGTGCTCGGAGGTCTCGCGGGGGAAGCGCCCCAGGCGCTGCGCACAGCCACGTCATCAGGCGCTCCCAACGGGGGTCACTCCAGTTCTTCAACAGCCTTTTAGCGCATGACGGGGTTTCGTCGACGGATCCGGGATTCGGGACCAGTGCTCCTCTCCCTGATCCCCGCGCTTCTCCTCGCCCTGGCCCTCGTGGTGGTCTGGCTGGCGAATCCGGAGATTCAGCAACAGGCGGCGGTGGCCTGGGACCTCCTCTGGGAGGGAGAGCCGGATGCGATCCAGGATTGGCTCCGTGGCTTCGGATTCTGGGCGCCCGTGGTATCGGGCCTCCTCCAGCTCGTGACCTCGCTCTTTCCGCCCGGACCCTCCTTCCTTCTGGGGATCGTCAACGCCATGCTCTACGGGATGGTCCTGGGCGGCATCCTGACCTTCGTGACGGCCCTGGCTTCGGCGGGAGCCTGCTTCGGAATCGCAAGGCTCGTGGGACGGCCGGGGATGGAGCGATTCCTCTCACCTCGGCGCCTGACGCAGGTCGACGAGTTCATGCGGAAGCGAGGGGTGCTGGCGGTCTTCCTCACTCGCCTGGTTCCCTTCATCAACCCGGACATCGTGAGCTATGCCGCCGGCGTGACGGGGATCCGCCTGGTGCCCTTTCTCCTGGGAGTCGGGGCCGGGGCGGTTCCCAGCACCATCTTCTATTCCGTGGTGGGGGCCCGGGCCATGGAGGCCACCGGGTGGGTCTTCCTGGCGGTGACGGGGGCCACCATCCTTCCCCTTCTGGCTCTGGCTCTCTTCGGTCAGCGGCTCTGGCGGCGTTATCGCTCCAGGCGTGAGGACGTCGGAGATCCGGGCATCAACGAGTGAGAACCCCCCGTTCGTAGAGCGCCTGGTGCAGGGCCTCGACCCGGCGGGCGTTCACGCCCATGTCCGACTGACCCATGCGGGCTGCAGAGCGGACGATGAGCTCACTGCCATCGTCGGAGAGAAGCACCTCAAGGTCATCCACGAAGCGAAAGATCAGGCTTGCGGATTCGGCGTGGATGTATCGGTCATCGTGGCGGTGGATGGCGGTCCGGGGGAGTTGATCCACCGCTTCCGCTACCTTCTCCATGATTTCGTCACGGCTGGCGTCGGCCCACTCCGCCGCCACCATCAGCGGCGAGGTCCCCTCAGGATGGTCGTGGCCGGTATGGACGCAGTTCGGGGTCTCCGGGCAGGCGAGCAGGTCTCCGTTCTGCGGCCCCAGTGTGTCCGGGGGGGTTCCCCTGCAGCCGACCATGAGCAGGGTCAGGGCCAGGAGGAAGAGGATTCGACGGATCAGAACAGGCATGGCGGACTTCCTTCCAGAGGTTTCGGGGTCACGGGTGCGGCGAGCCCCGGGGTGGAGCGGGGGTGCGCGCGATTCGATGCGCCGATTGACACCCGGGAGTGAGGCTCGCCTATTGACCTCCACGAGTGTGATGACATCGTGATCCATCGCACGAGCCGGTCCCGGGCAATCCGTACTCGCGGCAATCGCGAACTGCCGGGACCACTCTCGACCTCGACCCGGAGGACACCTCATGTTCGTCCCGCCCGCTGGAGTTCGTCCTGGATCCCTCCCCCTGGCCCTCCTCACAGGGCTGGTCCTCGTCGTGGCCGCCCCCGGCTGCGCAGAGGAAAGCCGGAACGGAGTGGAAGAGGAGACGCCGGCGGCTCAGCAGACCCCGGCTCAGGAGGCCGCGTCCGAAGACCCGGAGGAGGTCCAGGTGGAGATCCAGGACGAGTACATGGAGGACGTGGATCAGGTAGCACGAGACCCCCGGGTCCAGCAGGCGTTCCGGATCATTGAGGAGCTGGAGCCCTGGACCATGGAGAACCTCATCACCATCACGGAGATCCCCGCTCCGCCCTTCATGGAGGATGAGCGGGCCGAGGCCTATCTGGCCATGCTCGAGGAGATCGGGGTGGACGAAGCGTATCGCGACGATGAGGGCAACGTCATCGCAGTCCGGCGGGGCACCGTGGGGGACCGCCTTCTGGTCGCCTCGGGTCATCTGGACACGGTCTTCCCTGAAGGGACCGACGTGACGGTCCAGTTTCGGGGTGACACTCTGTACGCCCCCGGAGTGGGTGACGACTCCAGGGGACTGGCCGTCCTTCTCACCGTCCTCCGGGCCATGAACGAGGCGGAGATCCGGACCGAGGGGGACATCTGGTTCGTGGGTACCGTGGGCGAGGAGGGACTGGGTGACCTCCGGGGTGTGAAGCATCTCTTTCGCGACGGAGGGCCGCAGATCGATGCCTTCATTTCGGTCGATGGGGGAGGGGACGCCCGCGTGATCAACCAGGCGCTGGGTTCGCGCCGGTACCGGGTCACGTTCCAGGGGCCGGGGGGGCATTCGTGGGGAGCGTTCGGCCTCGGGAATCCGGCCCACGCCCTGGGACGAGCCATCGAGCTCTTCGACGAAGGTGCGGCCGACTTTGTGCGAGAGGGCCCCCGAACGAGCTACAACGTCGGGCGCATCGGGGGCGGAACGTCGGTGAACTCCATCCCCTTCGAGGCCTGGATGGAGGTGGATATGCGATCCATCGATCAGGACCGTCTTCAGGGCATCGACGCCCTCTTCCTCGAGACCATGCAGCGGGCCCTCGAGGAACAGAATCAGCGGGTCCTCGACGGGCCTCGACTGGAGGTGGACGTGGATCAGGTGGGAGACCGGCCCTCCGGGGAGATCGATCCGTCGACGCCCTTCGTCCAGCGCACCCTGGCCACCGTGGCCCACTTCGGGTTCGAGCCCCAGCTCGGACGGGCCTCCACGGACTCCAATGTTCCCATCTCCATGGGAATCCCATCGGTGACGATCGGGCGGGGTGGGGCCGGCGACGGCGCCCATTCCCTCGACGAATGGTGGCTCAACGAGGACGGGCACATCGCGATTCAGCGTACTCTTCTCCTGGTCACTGCGGAGGCAGGTCTAGTGAGAGATTGACCTCGGCGCCTCGGAGAGACCCCAGCTCCACGGTCAACTTGACTTCTGGCTTTCAGTTGCCTTACGGTCAGGGGGAGCGTTCGCTGGGGCGGTCGGCCCGCACACGAAGCTGATTGTAGCGCCGATCGGCGCTGCGCAGCGTGCTTCGTTGAGGTAGGGGGGAGACCAGATGGAATCACGTGTCGGACGGGACAGGGATCGAGCCTCCGATGACCGGCATCTCATGGAGCGGCTCGGGCGTGGCGACGAAGCAGCCTTCGACTCGTTGATCCAGAAGTACTGGGAACCCCTGGTCACCTTCGCCCGAGGCTTCGTGAACTCGGAGGACCAGGCCGAGGATCTGGTGCAGGAGACCTTCCTGAGGGTGTGGCAGGGACGTTCCCGCTGGGTCCCCAACGGCACCGTTCGGGCCTACCTCTTCACCATCACCCGGAACCTCTGTCTGAACGACGAGGAGCGTCGCCGCGTTCGAACCGACTGGGCAATGCGAGAGGGAAGGGTGGCACGGGCGTCCCCCTCACCTCATGCGGAGTTCATGGGACGCGAAGCCCTGCGTGTCATGAATGAAGCCGTGAGGGAACTCCCTGATCGGCGCCGGGAAGTCTTTCGCCTGGTCTGCCTGGGCGGCCTCTCATACCGTGAGGTCTCTCAGGTCATGGGGGTGGCCATCCCCACCGTCGCGAACCAGATGAGTGCCGCCCTGTCCCACCTTCGATCGGCGCTCCGTCCGATCACCGACCATCGCCCCTGAGCCCAGGGCGTCCTCTTTTTCGGTCCTCTCTGCACCATCTCTTCCTCGATTTCCTGCGGCCCATAGTATGACCCCGCGCCCTACCGGTTGATGAGGTAGGAGGGAGCGAAACTCGACCCCCGTGCCTGTATCCAAACGAGAAGCGCGAAGATTCTGACGACCGGAATCTCCGTCGAAGTGCCAGGAACGGCGCGGTTGCGGCGACCGATCCATACAGCGGCCACCAGATGAACATACACGAACTCATCGTGCGAGAGATCCGGGGAGAGGCTCGGGCCGAGGAGCTGGCGACCCTGGAGGCCTGGCGCAACTCGTCACCTCGTCACGAGGCCGAGTATCGACGTCTTCGTCGAGTGCTCAGTCTGGTTCTCGAGTCGGAGCGCGCCGTCACCGGTTCGCCCCCTTCGGCCGCCCGGATCATCGCCGTCGCCAGGGACCGGGGCGACCCGGACTCCCATGAGCTCGAGCCCGATCCCCTCCAGGGGACCGGGGGCTTGGTGGGGACGCTGGACCGTAGCGCCTGGAACGCGGAATCCCGGTCCCATCCTGAACCGAAGGCGGGGCAGGGAGGAAGCTCCCGGGGACAGGACCTCTCGCCCGGTTTCGGGAGGAAGGTGCGGCATCGGTTCTTCCGGCCCGCTCTGGCCGCGGGGATGGTCCTCGCTTTCATGGGTCTGGGATACTGGTTCGTCCCCTCGGACAACCCGGACCAGGTCGAGAGGATGACCGCAACCACCGGGCCCGACGAGCGCGAGACCCTGCGCCTCGGACGTGGCACCGTGATCCACCTGGCCGCATCCACCCGGGTCGAGGTCACGGAAGGCACCGAAGGGGTGGACATCGACCTGGACGGACGGGCCTTCCTGGCCGTCGACTCCGGAAGTGGCCAGGAGACCCGCATTCGGACCTCCGCCGGCGAGGCCGTGGTGCTGGGCACCCGCTTCGAGGTGGCGAACCAGGACGACGAACTCCACCTCCTGGTCGTGGATGGTCGGGTGGGCCTCGAGGCGAGTTCCGGCCAGGTGGAGGTGGGGAAGGGGCAGCGCAGCCTCCTGAAGGCCGGGGCGCTGCAGCGGTTGGAGCCGGTGGACGATCCCATCAGCCTGCTGGGTTGGATGGATCGGACCATGGTCTTCCAGGAAACTCCCCTGGCCGAGGTGGCCGGCGAAATCGAATGGCACTACGAGGTGAAGGTGAAGATCACCGACCCGGCCCTCGCCGAGCGGACCGTGACCACCGCCTTTGATGGCGAACCCCTCAAGAAGGTAATCGCCGTGCTCTGCCGGACGTTGAGCGCCAGCTGTGCGCTCTCCGACGGAGTCGTGACGATCTCGCCCGGGACGGCGGGGCTTGGACCCTCCCTGCCCTCCGCTCCGTCCTCCCAGGTGGCCGAATCACCTCGGCCGCCCCCGAGGTGAGGAGAGATAGGCCCGGCAGAGGTCATGAAGGATCCAGCGCTCCGACCGGTCCCCGGAGCCGAATGGCGACAAGGCAGGACCCACATAGATGACGCTGCAATACGAGATGTCGAAGGGAGCGAGAGGACCAGACGAGTGAAGCCGCGGCTGCATGGCTCGACCATCTGCGATTCCGCTCAGCCTGAACTGTGAGGAGAATCACATGAACCGTTTGCCACTGTTTCTGATGGCCCTGATGACCATCGGACTCCTGAGTCCTCCGCTTGGAGCTCAGGATCACGACCTGGTCGCCCAGTGGAACCAGAGTTCGGACCTCGAGGCCCACAGCTCCGTTCTGGACATGCGAGCTGGGCTCGCGGTGCAGGACGTGAGGCTGTCCGAAGCCCTCGTTTCCCTGGATGAACACAGGGACGTCACGATCTCGTTCAGCCCGGATGCGATACCCCTCGACCGCACGGTGAGCTGTGACTGTGCCGAGAGCTCCATCGGCTCGACGCTGGATCGGCTTCTCGAGGGCACGGATCTTCGCTACTCGATCATGGGGAGCTTCATCGTGATCGAGGAAGCGTCGCACGCTACGCAGGTGTCCACGACGTCTGCGGCCAACTCCGGCCTCGGTCTGCAACTCTCCTCGCTCAGCGGGGCGCCCCTGGCCCTTAGAACCACCCCGCGCACGCCGCGGACTCCCGTCACCGGGACCGTGACCGGACGGGTGGTGGAGCAGGGATCGGGCCGGCCCCTGGCCGGGGCGCAGGTGAGCATTCCCGCCCATGAACTCGGAACCCTGGCCTCGTCGGACGGCAGCTTCACCCTGGAGAACGTGCCTGCGGGTGAGGTGACCGTAGAGGTTCAGATCCTCGGCTTCGCAACGAACCGCCGGACCGTGAACGTGGCCTCGGGCGAAACCGTCGACGTGACCTTCCAGATGCGGCAGCAGGCGCTGGCCCTCGACGAGGTGGTCGTGACGGGGACCGCCGGGGGAACGCAGCGCAGAGCCCTGGGGAACGTCGTGGAGCGGATCGACATGGCCGCCCTCCAGGAACTCAGCCCCGCCACCCACACCGAGCAGCTCCTGGGGAGCCGCATGCCCGGTGTGGTCCTCATGCCCAGCGCCGGACAGGTTGGCGCTGACGCGGGTGCGATACGGATCCGAGGGACATCGAGCACCGCCCTCTCCAACGATCCCATCGTCTACGTCGATGGGATCCGGATCAACACGGACCGGACGGGACAGGGCCGAGATGGTGCCAGCTCCCGGCTGAACGACATCCATCCCTCGGAGATCGAGAGCATGGAAGTGATCAAGGGGCCGGCGGCGGCAACCCTCTACGGGACCGAAGCCTCCAACGGAGTCATCCAGATCATCACGAAGCGGGGCGCTGAAGGAGCCCCCACCTTCGATGCCTCGGTGGAGATGGGGGCCAACTTCCTCCAGGATCCGGCCGGCAAGATCGGAGAGACCTTCTGGCGGAACCCGGACACCGGAGAACTGATCTCCCACAACCTCTACGAGACATGGGAACAGCGCCACGGCGAGCCCATGTTCCAGTACGGTGGAATCCAGCGGTACAACGTGGCGGTCCGGGGGGGAACCGAAACCCTGCGGTACTCCGCGTCGGTGAGCCGGGATGAAAGCGAAGGAATCCTCGACTACAACTGGCAGGACCGGTGGTCCGCCCGGGGAAGCCTCTCGCTCACCCCGAGGGACGACCTGGACATCAATGTGACCGGTGGGTTCAACACCTCCGAGGGACGCCGGGGTGGAAACTTCTGGATGTACACGATCTGGGGTCAGCCGGCCACGGCCGCCGATGTGGGCGGACGGGACGATCCCCGGGGCGGATTCTATGTCCGACCCCTGGATGTTCACGGTGAAGGCCAGATCATCATGAACAATGTGGACCGGACCCAGTGGAGCGCCGAGATCCGCTACGAGCCCTTCAGCTTCTTCACCAACCGGCTCGTGGCCGGGACCGATGTGACCCACGAGAACCGGAGTACCACGACGCTCAGGGACCCCCAGGGTGCGGGTGGTCTCTTCGGGGCTGCCGGATTGGGCCAGAAGATCATCAATACCGACGAGGTCCGGGTCACCACCGTGGATTACGCCGGGACCTTCTCCTTCCAGCCCACCGAGTCCCTGGGAACGGACACCTCCTTCGGGCTCCAGTACTACAACCGGGAGTTCTGGAATCGCTTCGCCCGGGGCGACGACATGCCCACTCGGGCCACCCGGACCATCGGGACCGCGGCCATCACCCAGAGCTCTGAGGATCTCGTCGAGAACACCACGGTGGGCGGATACGTCCAGCAGCAGTTCGACTGGAATCAGCGGGTCTTCCTGACCGGTGCCGTCCGGATGGATGACAACAGCGCCTTCGGGGCCGACTTCGACGCGGCGATCTACCCGAAGCTGAGCGCGACCTGGGTCATGCACGAAGAGGGATTCTGGACCTTCGACCGGGTGAACCAGTTCCGACTGCGAGGCGCGTTCGGAGCGGCTGGACAGCAGCCCGACATCTTCGATGCGGCGCGGCTCTACAGCTCCGTGACCGGTCCCGCCGACCAGCCCATGCTGACCCCGCAGGCCGTAGGAAACCCCGAACTGCAGCCGGAGCGGGGTGAGGAACTGGAGCTGGGCTTCGACGCCGGCTTCATGGATGATCGGGTGACGTTGAACATGACCCGCTACTGGAGGACCACCCGGGACGCCATCGTGGCTCGGGGCCTGGCCCCCTCCGGAGGCTTCCCTGGTACCCAGTTGGTGAATGTGGGTGAGGTGGCGAACTGGGGCCTCGAGACCCAGGTCGACATCCAGGTGCTCCAGGAGAACCCTGTGATCTGGGACCTGGGGATCGCCTTCGCCACCATCAACAATGAGGTGAGGGACCTGGGTGACGTGGAGCAGCTTTCGGTGCGCCGGACCCGGTTCCACAGGGAAGGCTACCCGCTCGCCTCCATCTTCGACTACCGGATCCTCTCCGCCGATTTCGTCGAGGGGACCTCGGGTCCGGTCACCAACATCATGTGCGATGGCGGTACGGGTCCCGATGGGCTCCGGATGGGTGGATCCCCGGTTCCCTGTGACGAGGCGCCCCTCCTCTTCTACGGGCCCTCCGAACCCACTTGGCAGGCCAACCTCACCTCGAACTTCCAGCTGTTCGACAACTGGGGGATCTTCGCCTCGGTGGACGCCAGGGGTGGACACATCCACGCCGACGACGGAGTGAACGCCCGCCACACCAGCTTCGCCAACACCCGCCTCTCCTGGGAGCAGGACGACCCCATCTTCATGGCCCACCGACAGATCCGTCGTCAGCCCCTGGGCTTCTACGACGCCGGCTTCGCCCGTCTCCGGGAGGTGGCCCTGTCGTACAGCATTCCCCAGGAGTTCGCCGGGCGTCTCGGCGCGCAGCGGGGCTCCATCCGCTTTGCGATGCGGAATGTGGCGCTCCTCTGGCAGGAGCAGGAGTTCACGAACTTCGGGCCCAGGGTCGTGGATCCGGAGCAGGGTCTACCCTTTGAAGAGTTCGGCGGTGAGTCGGCGCTCGAGCCGCCCCCCCTCTCCCACGCGGTCGTGACCGTGCGGTTCACCTTCTGACCCCGGAGACAAGGACGATGAAGACGAATCGAACCCGCACCCATGGCACGAAGGGAGAGAAGAGAATGAAGATGCGAACCACAAGGACGGAATCATCGAATCCGCGACGGAGCCGGCTCAGCGGAGCGGTCATGGCCTTGAGCCTCATCGCTACCGTCTTCCTGGCGGGATGTGACAGCCTCCTGGAGGTCGATCTGCCTGGAGCGGTCGAAGAGGAGGACCTCCAGGGCGTGGAGATGGCGGAGATCCTGGCCCGAGGCGTCCAGGGTGACTTCGAGTGCATGTTCCGGAACTACGTCTGGATCACGGGACTCTGGGCCGACGAGTTCTACAGCGCTTCGGTCCTCCGGTCCCACAATACCTTCGGAGCTCGCGACCGAGGCGTGGAGCAGTTCGGAAATGCGACCTGCGCGAGCACCGACCCGCCTCCGCTCTGGCAGGCCCTCCAGACCGCCCGATTCCAGGCGGAGGACGTGATCAGGAGGATTCAGGGATTTGATCAGACGCCGCAGAACGCGGACTTCCTCATGGGTCAGTCCCACGCCTACGCCGGATATGCCACGCAGCTCCTTGGAGAGGCGTTCTGCGAGGTCACCTTCGATGAGGGGCCGGCCCAGAGCCGAGCCGATGCCTTCCAGAGGGCCGAAGAGAACTTCACCCAGGCCATCAGCCTCCTGCAGGGTGCCAGTGGCGCCGATGCGGCCCGCGCCCAGGAACTCACGGCCATGGCCTACGTGGGGCGTGCGCGCGCCCGCCTCCACCTGGGTGACGACGCCGGGGTCCTGTCGGATGCCGGGCAGGTGGACCCGGACTTCGTGTTCTACTCGACCCACTCCGGCTCCGATACTCGTCGCTGGAATCGAGTGGTGGACCGGAACAACGACACGGGCAACATCAGCGTCCACCCCAAGTTCAGGGAGCTGGAGGTCGGTGGGGTGCCGGACCCGAGAGTCCCAGTGGTCTGGGACGGGGGAGCTACCGGTCCCGACGGCATCACGGACATGTGGGTGCAGGAGAAGTACGGATCCACCTCCACCGACCTCCCCATGGCTACGGGTCGGGAGGCCCTCCTCATGATCGCCGAGGTACAGGGCGGGCAGGAGGCCGTGGATATCATCAATCAGCTCAGGGCCACCCACGACCTGCCTGAATACCAGGGCGGAGGTGAGGCCGAGATCATGGAGCAGGTCTACGAGGAGCGGCAACGCGAGCTCTTCCTCCAGGGGACCCACATGGGAGACAAGCTCCGCTTCGACCGTGATTGGGAGTCCGGGTCGAATCAGAAGGGAGAGCCCTTCGGTTCCGACGAGTGCTTGCGGATCCCCGAGGCCGAGCGCCTGAACAACCCCAATCTCACCTGACACAGGACGCGTGACCTGCAGACGAACGGGGTCCCTTGCCCAGCACGGGTGAGGGGCCCTTTCGTCCGGTGGGTCCGTCATGAGGCGGTGGGTTACTCCTCCGATCGGATGGTCGGACTCGCCTGAGTGGGGAAGCTCCCCAGAACCCTGAATTCAGAGGCCTTCCGCTTCAACTCCGTCAGCGCCTGCCGCATGGCCGGTGCGGACTCCGATTCCCGTACTTCCAGAATGAACCGGTAGGACCAGGGAAGGGAAGCGGGTCGCGACTCGATCTTTGCCAGGCTCAACCCCTCCCGTGCGAACGGTTCCAGCGCCGAGAAGAGGGAACCAGCCTCATCGGACAGCTCCACGATGATCACCGTCTTGAAGGCGGTGGAGTCGGGCGCCGGCGCTTTCGGCTGTGGATGAGGTGGCGTGCCACCGGGGCGGGTGGAACGAATCAGATAGAAGCGTGTCTGGTTATCCATCCGGTCCTGCAGGTCGGTGGCCAGGATCTTGAGGCCGTAGCGCTCGGCGGCGCCTCCCGGAGCGATGGCCCCGACGGTGGGATCGCCCTTCCCCGCCACCTCCCGGGCTGCCCCCGCCGTGTCATACACCGCGACCGCTTGAAGATTGGTGCGCTCACCCAGAAAGGCGGTGCACTGGGCCAGGGCCACGGGATGGGATCGGACCTGGCGAAGGCCGTCCAATGTCGCCCTGGAGGTGCCCATCAGGACGTGTCGGATGGGCCGAATGAGCTCGGAGACCACCTCCACCTCGGCGGCCATCAGGGCGTCGTACGCGGGAGCCACACTTCCGGCCAGGGAGTTCTCGACCGGGATCATCCCGAAGTCCGCCTCTCCAGTTTCCACACGCTGCACGGCCTCGCGGAAGCCCCTGCAGGGCAGAGGGTGCGCTCGTCGGGAAAAATGATGAGCCACTGCTTCTTCACTGAAGGCGCCGAGTTCCCCCTGGAAGGTGACTCGAGGGGTCGGTTCCAGGGCGGGTTGGGGCGAGGCGTTCATCTGTTTGGCTTCTCCTCTGGGGTCGGGGTGTCTTCGGCCCTCTGAGTCCGTCGAGCCAGGCCGATCAGACACCAGAGGATCTGCCGGACCCCCTCCTCGTCGAGCCCTTGATCTCGGGCCAGCGAGGCACCCATGCGAACGACGCGGGCTTCCCTGGCCGGATCCTCGAGGGGGAGTCCGGCAGAGCACTTCTCCACGCCGGTAGCCCGGGCGAGCTGGCAGCGTCGCGAGATCAGTTCGATGATCTCCCGATCCACCTCCTCGATCTCTTCCCGGAGGACGCGCAGGGCTCCAGGCTCAGTCCCTGGCCGGTGAGGAGAGCGTGGGGTCCTGGGTCGTTGGGCCCAGGCGTGCAGGCCTACGCCCTCTGGATCGGGGTCTTCAAGGCGTGGGGCTGAAGCTTCGAGGTGCCGCATGGGGATCTCCTTTCCGGAACGTGGTCCCGGCGTCGCTGGCGCACAGGTACAAAAAAAGCGGCCCGTGGATCATCCACGGGCCGCGCGTTTCGGGGATCGAGCAGGCTACTCAGTCAGCCGCACACCCTCCCTCACGCCCCGTGGTCCGGGTCGTAAAGAAAAAAGCCTGGCTGAAAAATCGCTCGCGCCGCATCATGCACGTATCATGATCTGGGTCGGGTGAGGTTGTCAAGCGAGGAGTTTCATCCTGCCTGGAAGCCCCCACCCTGAGTTGCGAACTTCGATCAGAGAGGGAGATATGATCCGACGGCTCACACGCTTCAGTACGATGTGTCTGGGAATCCTCGTGCTGGGGCTGGTCCTGACCCCGAAGGCGGCCGAGGCCCAGTTCGGAGTGCGGGGTGGAGTCAGCCTGTCCAGTCTGTTCGGAGGGGACGTGACCCAGGCCGATACCAGACAGGGGCTCACGGGTGGGTTCTCGACCACGCTCTTCAGCGTGGGACCCGTCAGTGTCGGGCCCGAGTTGCACTACGTGCAGAAGGGATCGGCCCTGACTCAGTTGAATCCTGAGGCGATGGAGTCCTTCCAGGAATTCGGCCTCGACTACGTGGAGGTTCCCGTGATGCTTCGGCTGGGGATCCCTCTTCCGTTCGGAGACGACGGCATTCGCGGATATGCCGAGGGGGGCCCCGCCTTCGCCTGGAGAGTGAACTGTACCATTACTCCCGAAGCCGGCGGGGTAGCGCTGAGCGACGAGTGTGCCTTCGCTCAGTTCCAGGACGCCGAGAGCGTGGTCGAGTCGGCGGACCGGGGCGCCGTGGTGGGAGGAGGTCTTGTTGTGGAGTTGCCCGTGGTCGGGGGCTTCGTGACGCTGGACGGGCGACTGGTCCGCGGCCTCACCCGGCTTGAAGCCGGAGAGGACGGACTCCAGGTCCGGAATCGGGCACTTTCCCTCACCCTTGGCTACGACATCGGCGCGTTTCGTTGATGGCGGATTACGATCCACTGCGTTCTTCTGGCTCCCGAGGAATCGCGTCGGAGCTTGCCCGGGAAGCCTCTTCCCCCTACGTCACGAACCCACATCCGAATTTCTCATACGCAGACCCGACCATCCCGACTGACAGACTGATCCCTCGCGCGGCTTCGCCATCGCCATGAACCCGATCGACGTTCTGAAGGGGATCGGACTGGGGATCGTCGTCTGGTTCTTTGCGGCCCTCTTTTTCGGCGTCGTCGTGGAAGCGGCAGTCCCGGCACGCGCCGAGCATCTGCGGGAGATGGCCAGTGCCGCCTTCTTCCCGATGGCGCTGGTAGGCTCGTTGGTCCTGGTGCGTCAGGGCCGGGCCCCACTCCTTGCGAGGTTCTCAGCGGTCCTGACCCTCGCGGGAGTCCTCTGGTTCGTCCTGGCCGCCACGATCGGATTCCTCCTGGTGCGGGCGGACCTGCACGAAGCCGGAGGGCCCCTCATGTCAGCGCTCAGCGCCGGGGCCCTGGTGATATCCGTCGTCTTTTCGTGGTGGATCGTCCCAGCCCTTTCCGGTGGTGAGGAGCCTTCCCTCCTGGAGCACGGATCTCGCCGGGACGGGCCTGAGGCATCGGGGCTGGAATCGTGATTCGCCCGCTGCTGCTTATGGCATCCCGGAGTAAGAGGCTTCGAAGGGTGGTGCCTCGGTTCGGTCCGGCGCGCCGGGCGGTCCGACGATTCATGCCGGGGGAGCGGCTGAGCGAAGCCCTGGATGCCGCTGCTCAGATCGAAGAGGGCGGCGCCGGTGTCGTCCTCTCCCACCTGGGAGAGGATCTGGACGATCCGGACGGGGTGGAGGAGGTGGTGCAGGAGTATCTCCACGCGCTGGAGCGGATTGCGGGCGAGGGGTTGGAGGTCGAGATCTCAGTCAAGCTCAGCCAGTTGGGACTCTCCCTCGATCCCGAGATCTGCAGGGCGGCCCTGGGACGATTGGCCGAAAACGCAGCCCGCACGGGCGCGTACCTCTGGATCGACATGGAGCGCAGCTGCGATGTAGATGCCACCCTGGAGCTGTTCGGTGGGATCCTGAGAGGACACGGTCCCGCGGGGGTGTGCCTGCAGGCCTACCTCCACCGCACTCCGCAGGACATCGACCGCCTCCTCGATGCTCGATTCCATCGGGGCACCCCCCCTGGGATTCGTCTGGTGAAGGGCGCGTACCAGGAACCGCCGGAGGTAGCTCTTCAGGACCGAAGCGCCATCGATGGACGATTCGAGGAACTCGCCCGAAGGCTTCTGGTCCGCCGCGCCGACCTGCCAGGGCTTCGACTGGCGCTCGGTACCCACGACGAGCACCTCATCCAGCAGTTTCGGGGGGATGTATCGACTGTGGGCGCTTCGCCGAGGGATCAGGCGGTGGAGTTCCATTTACTTTACGGAATCCGAACAGACCTGCAGTCTGACCTGATGCGGAGCGAGACGCCTCTCAGAATTTTCATCAACTACGGGGCGGCCTGGTACCCGTGGTACGTTCGCCGACTGGCGGAGCGGCCCGCGAACCTTCTCCTCCTGGCCCGGGCCCTCCTGCCGGGAGGCGCGGACGCGAAGGGATAGAGGGTCACCGGGGGGGACCTTTTGGCACCTAACGGTGAACTCCGAGATGCGAAAAACCCCGGGTCCCCGCAGGGAACCCACGGTCTCAGCGCGGCTCGGAGCTTGCAACCCGGCTGGGATGCCGGACCGCCGAGCATCCTGTCGCTGCGGGCGGAGAGATCCCTCTTACGCCAATGAGACGGGGGCCCGGTGATCCTGCCTGTTCATGCTCATGACACCATCCCAGGAGAACGAATGGCGAATTTCGAGGTTGCAGCCAGCGAATACATGTCCGCTCCCGTCAAGACCGTGCGAGGGAGCAGCTTCATCGACCACGCCCACCGTCAACTGCAACAACTGCGAGTCTCGGCCCTTCCTGTGGTCGATGACGAGGACGTGGTCGTCGGAGTCATCTCCCGCACCGATGTCCTCAAGATCGGGCGGAGAGAGGCGAACAGCAGGCCGGCCTCCTCACTTCTGGACTTTCCGGCCAAGCCGGTGAGCGAGTTCATGTCTCCGAACCCGGGTCCAGTCCCTCTGGACACCCCCCTTTCCAAAGTGGCGCAGCTCATGGTGTCGGGCCGAGTCCATCGGATCCTTCTTGGAGACGAGGGAAGGGTGGAAGGCATCATCACCACGAGGGACCTCATGCAGGCCATACGCGAGAAACAGGTCCGGAACCCGATCTCCGAGTACATGTCGTCGCCCCTGTTCACAATCCGAGCCTCCGAGCCCGTCGCCATGGCCACCCAGCGACTGGAGAAGGCCAGGATCACAGGCCTGGTCGTCGTCGATGGGGATTGGCCCGTCGGGGTGTTCACCCAGGTCGAAGCTCTCGAATCCCGAGACCTTCCCCGGGACACCCCGGTGGAAGAGGTCATGAACCCCGGGATCCTGGTGCTGGATGAGGCCACCCCCGTCTTCCGCGCCGCCGCTCAGGCCGCCGTGATGCAGGCTCGCCGGGTCGTCGTGACGGTCGACGGCAAGCCGGAAGGCATCGTGACTGGACTGGACTTCGCACGTATCGTGGCCTAGCAGTCCGATCGGAAAGGGGGGCGAGCCGCGTTGCGGGCGCCACGGAGTTCCCCGGCAGGCGGGCAGCTGGGCAGCCAGAGGCGATGCCTTGGGCGCATCGTCGAGGCTGCCCCACGCCCTGGGGGGCTCCGGGGCGGCGCAACCCATGGGGCGCAGGGGTGTTGCGGCCCTGGATCGTCGTTGGGCCGCTTCACCGATGCCGACCCGGCTTCGCCGGGTGCCCGATCGCTTTAAGCGACCCTCCTCGACCGGGACCCGCAAGACCCCGGTCCCGGTGGTCCCCGCACTTCTTCAACAGCCCTCCAGGGGTCCTCACCGGAGGGCTGGCCTGATATATTGCAAGGCTGTTGGGGCGGTGGGATCCCACCGCCCCAACAGTCTTCGTTGTGAGCTGTCTGAGCTTTGATGTCGCCCAAATCCTCGAGGGAAGCCCATGCCACGTTCGCTGATCGGTTTCGCACTCGGTCTCCTCCTCGTCGCCTGGCCGGCTTCGGTGACGGCCCAAGTGGACGCCGAGCCGGAATTCGACCGAGTCGTTTCCATCAATCCCCTGGCCCTCGTGATCCTGGGGCTCGTGTCGGCCGATTATGAACAGACCCTTGGCCAGAATACCACGGGAGGGGTGTCCGCGGAGTACTTCGACTGGCGGGATCGGGGCTACTTGTCGGTGGACGGAAAGGTCCGGTACTACGTGAGTGGCCGGGCCCTCGAGGGACTGGCCATCGGGACGGTGTTGGGGTTCACGCGGATCGGGGAGGACAGCGAGGGAGAGGACGCACGGAGTCGCCGGAGCGGCACTGCCATCGGCGTGGGATTCAGCGCAGAGCACCAGTGGCTCCTGGGAGAGGACGAACGACTGGCGCTGACCACGGGGCTGGGAGGGAAGCGGCTCTTCTTCCTCAGGGACGTCGCGGCTCAGCGCGCTCTTCCCATGCTAAGATTTTCCATTGGGTGGGCCTTCTGAGGCGAATCTCTGGTTGACCGGCCTCCGACCCTCACCCCAGAACACGAAGAAGCCGGCCCGGAGCGCTCCGGGCCGGCTTCTCTACTGTCGTGTGGTTCGAATCAGATCAGTTCACGACGGTGACGTTCTCGGCGGCGGGGCCCTTCTGACCCTCGACGCGATCGAACTCGACCCGGTCTCCCTCGTTCAGGCTCTTGAAGCCCTCCCCCTGGATACCAGAGTGATGGACGAAGCAGTCCTTCGAGCCGTCCTCGGGGCTGATGAAACCAAAACCTTTCGCATCGTTGAACCACTTGACTGTTCCGACAGTACGCATGAACCGTACTCCGTGTGCTGGTGGTGAAATCGGGGTGCGGTCGTACCGTACCGATCGATCACCTTATGACCCATGGAATCTTCCGCTTCCATGATCTGCGGAGGCGAAGGATCAGGAATATGAGGCTCAGATACAAAAAAAGACCTCGGGCATGATCTTCAGCCCCAGGTCCACTCCGTATCCAGGCCTACTTTCATCATGATTCTCTCCACCTGAAGAAAGGGTAACCTCAAGTCGGACGGGACACAAGGGCCCGACGGTGTGCAATCTCGGCAAGGACCGCTGGACTCCCTCCCCGTGGCCCCTGTACTTCTTCAACAGCGTTCCGGAAGCCGGGCATTTCTGGATCCTCTCAGGGTCCTCGGGTGTTCTCAACGGCAACACTCGACCTCAGAATGGAGCCATCCCCGCCCATGAGTTCTCGCCCCCTCACCTCGTCGCCTGGCTCGGCGTCGGACCGGACCAGCACCTCCCCCGACGATCCCTCCAAAGCTTCGCCCCAGGCGATCCCAACGGCCTCACCCGCACCCTTCGCCCTTCCTGGACCGGACCTCGCCACTCGCTACCAGGAGATCCGTGCGTTCACGGAGTACCTCACCAGGGATCTGGAGGTAGAGGATCAGGTGGTTCAGTCCATGGAAGACGTGAGCCCAACGAAATGGCACCTGGCCCACACCAGCTGGTTCTGGGAAGCGTTCCTCCTGGAGCCTCGACTTCCGGGGTATGAGCCCCTGGATCCTCGGTATTCGTACCTGTTCAACTCCTACTATGTCCAGGCCGGGGAGCGCCATTGCCGGGATCAGAGAGGATACATTTCTCGCCCTGGGGTGGCGAGGGTCATGGAGTACCGTCGGCATGTGGACGAGGGGATGCACCACCTCTTCGAGCGAGGCGATGAGTTGGACGACCCTGACCTCCGCTACCTCGTCGAGCTGGGGCTCAACCACGAGCAGCAGCATCAGGAGCTCATGCTCACCGACATCAAGCACGTGTTCTCGGTGAACCCCATCCGACCGGCGTATCACGGCGGACCGCTGGAGGACGACGGCCAGAGCCTGGATCACCCTTCAGCGAAGGGCTCCGAGTGGATCGAGCACGAAGGGGGGGTTCATCACCTGGGGCATGAGGGGCCTGGATTCGCATACGACAACGAGCTCCCCCGGCACCGTCGCTTCATCGAGCCCTTCGCCATCGCCGACCGTCTCGTCACCTGCGGGGAGTTCCTCGAATTCATGGAGGATGGGGGCTATGAGCGCCCCGAGCTCTGGTTGTCCCAGGGGTGGGCCACCCTTCAGGAGAAGGGCTGGACCGAGCCGTTCTACTGGGAGCGACGGGACGGGATCTGGACCGTGTTCACCCTGGCGGGGCTGAAGGAGGTGGATCCCCGGGAACCCGTATGCCACCTGAGTTTCTTCGAGGCGGAAGCATTCGCCCGTTGGTCGGGAGCCCGCCTGCCCACCGAGGCGGAGTGGGAGCTGGCGGCGGCGGGTCGCCCAGTGGAGGGAAATCTGGCGGAGGCGGGGCGCTTTCATCCGCGAGCTTGTTCGCCGTCGGCGGCCGGCCTCCAGCAGCTCTTCGGGGACGTATGGGAGTGGACCCGCAGCCAATACGAGCCCTACCCCGGCTACAGGCCTGCCCAAGGGGCGGTTGGTGAGTACAACGGGAAGTTCATGTGCAACCAGTTCGTGCTCAGGGGCGGGAGCTGTGTCACCTCCGGGTCGCACCTCCGCGCCAGCTACCGAAACTTCTTTCCCCCTGAGGCCTGCTGGCAGTTCACCGGTCTGCGCCTCGCCCGGGACCTTGGTTGAGCCATGAAGTCTTCTGAGAATGGGTCGGGAGCGGGTCGGGAGCGGGTCGGGGTGGAGGAGCCGCAGACGAGGGCCGAGCCTACCGAGGTCAGGATGATCCGGTCGGAGGTGGAACGGGGTCTTCGGGGCCAGCCCCGAAGCTTGCCCTGTCGCTTCTTCTACGATGCCCGTGGCGCGCAGCTCTTCGAGCAGATCACGCGGCTGGAGGAGTACTACCTGACCGACGCCGAGATGGAGATCCTTCGCCGAAGGGCCTCCAGGGTGGCTGAGCTGGTCGGGCCTGGGGTTCGGATGGTGGAATACGGCAGCGGCAGCGGCGACAAGACCTGGATCGTACTGGGAGAACTCGAGGAGCCCACGGCCTACGTGCCCATCGATGTGGCCCGTGAGCAGCTCATGAGCTTTTCGGACGAGGTGAGAGCGGAGTTCCCCGACGTAGAAGTGCTTCCAGTCGTCGCCGACTACACCCGCCTCTCCTCGCTTCCGTGGCCGACTGAAGAGGCCGGCGCGACCCTGGCCTTCTTCCCCGGGTCCACCGTGGGGAACCTCGAGCCCCAGGAGGCGGTCCAGTTTCTCTCCGATGTGGCCGGACAGATCGGTGATGGGGAGTTTCTGCTTCTCGGGACGGACCTGGTGAAGGACCGGACCGTCCTCGAGCGTGCATACAACGATGCGGAGGGAGTCACCGCGGCGTTCAACCGGAACATCCTCCATCACCTGAACCGGCTTCTGGGGGCCGACTTCGATCCCGAGGCCTTCGCCCACCGTGCGATCTGGAACGAGCCGGCGTCGCGGATTGAGATGCACCTGGTGAGCCGACGTGACCAGGTGATTTCTCTGGGCGGGGAGCGAACCCGTGAGAACCCCATCCGGATCCGGGAAGGAGAGGTCGTGGTGACCGAGCACTCCTACAAGTACAGCGTCTCCGGCTTGCACACCCTCGCGGCCCGGGCCGGGTACCGCCCGGTAGAGTGGTGGACCGACGAAGCGAATCTCTTCGCCGTGCACCTTCTCCAGACGGGCCGGCGGACCCGGCCCACCCAGGAGGGACGGGCTGGGGAAGGGCGTTCTGTGCGTTCATGAGTCGACGCGCGTACAGAGCGCAGGGGGCCGGAAGCTCCTCGGTGGGTCTGCGGGGGCAGGCCCGACTCGCCCTGTGCATCCTGCTCGTGGGGATCGTCGCTGCGCCCGCGGGTTCGCGAGGGGAGAAGCCTTCGGCCCGGGCCGATGACGGGTCCGCTGCATCGCCGACCCTTCGACTCGTCTCCCTCGTTCCGGAGTTTCTCGCCCTCTATCGGGAGGCTGAACAGGAGGAGTCCCGAGCTCAGGCTCGGGCCCGGGAGGAGGGCAGAAGCCTGGATCCCGATACCGTGGCCCATATACGCCGGACGATCTGGGAACGGGCGATGGAGCCCTGGTCCTACCGACTCGCTCGGGGAGAAAGCGTCCGGTGGGAAGCCGAAGATCTGGAGTCGGCATGGGCCCGATACGCCCGTGCGATGAACGGCATTCGAAGCGCAGAGGGTCGAGTCTTCAGCCAGGCGGAGGACGCGTTCAGGGAAGCGTCCCGGGTCCTTCGACTGGATCGCCCGCTGGAGGTCGACCTCATCCTCTACGTCGGCACCTTCGATGAGCCACCGGCATTCCGCCTTCGGAACGGGAGCTACACCCTGCTCATTCCGGCGGAGGACCTTCCCACCCAGCTCCGGCCGCTCTTTCTCGACCTCTTCACGCGAGCCCTCCACGCCCGACTCGGAGGTCGGCCTCCCGAAGGTCGGCTCTCCCTGGCCCAACACCTCTTCCTTCGAGGGCTCGCGCTCCGGGTGCATGAGGAGGTGGATCCAGGACAGGAGGCGGAATCCTATCTACTTCGTTCCCGGAGCTGGCTCCTGTCGGCCGAGCAACGAGACGAGGCGATCATCTCCGGAATGAAGGAGCGCCTCGAGGAGAGCGATCCCGAGCGGATCGAGCGGCTGCGTCGGGGCTCCGGGGTCTCCGGCCTGGAAGGTGAGTTCGACTTCATGGCCTGGCGACTTTCCGGCCTTCTCCTGATGGACGGATGGACCCTGGATCGACTGGCCCGGGTCCCGGAGTCGGAGGTGGCTGCCCTCGTGATCGAGACGCTGAGCGGGCGGCCCTGACGCTTCAGCTGCGGGAACAGGAGAACCCGAAGGGCGTCGGGGGGGGGGGGCGACCCCGACGCGGGGGTCGCTCCTGGAGGCTGCCCAAAGTCCAGCCGCACCCCCCTCCCGGATCAGACGGCTAGAACCGCCGGGATCGCGTTGCTTACTTCTCCTGGAAGAGGTGGACGTCGCGCTGGGGATACGGGATGTTGCAGCCGGCGGCTTCGAGTTCCTCTTTGAGTTGACGGTTCAGATGCCACCGGAGGGCCCAGTAGTCCGATGCCTTGCACCACGGCCGGACCACGAAGTCCACCGAGCTGTCCCCCAGCTCATGGACTGCCACCGTGGGGGCTGGATCCTCGAGGACTCGCTCATCCGAACTCAGGACCTGGAGGATCGTGTCCTGCGTGACCTGGAGGTCGTCGTCGTATCCGACCCCCATGATGAGGTCGATCCGCCGGGTATCGTTGGCGGAGAAGTTCTTCATGGTCTGACCGTAGATCTGGGAGTTCGGCACCACCACTTTGACGTTGTCCCCGGTATGGAGAATCGTGGAAAAGAGTCCGATCTCCTTCACCGTTCCCGCAACCCCGGCCACCTCGACCCAGTTGCCGATGACGAAGGGCCGGAAGGTCAGGATCATTACCCCGGATGCGAAGTTCGAAAGGGTTCCCTGCAGGGCCAGACCCACGGCCAGACCGGCGGCACCGAGCACCGCGATGAAGGAGGCGGTCGGAATGCCGAAGATCCCGAGCACGGCGATGAGGATGAATGCCATCAGGCCCCAGTAGACCAGGGCGGAGACGAAGGGCACCAGGGTTGGATCCAGGCCGGACCGACCCAGGTTCGACCTGAGGGCGGTCCGGATCCTTTTGGCCACCCACGACCCTATGACGAAGACCGCGATCGCGCCTAAGGCGCTCAGACCCCACTCCGCCATCACCTCGGAAAGGGTCTGCAAGGTTCCGCTGACGTCGAAGGTCTGTTCCATGAAGAGGTCTTTTTTCTTGAATGATCTGAAGGTCTCATACTGCCGATTGGGGACGGGAACCCCTCACCAAAACGTCAGTTCCGCGCCCGCGGACCGGGTCTTCTCACCGCCTCGACTGTCCGTGGCCCCTTGCATTTGGGCCAGGATTGCGGCATTTCCCAGCGAACCATCTTCGAGACTCCACCAAAGCGGCCGAAGGACTTTCCGACGGCGGGAGGAACCCAGTTGAAGCAGGTTGGCATCTACGGTTGGGGAATCGTCGCCCCCCGATCCCCCGACATCGAATCGTTCGCCCGAAATCTGGAATCGTCGGAGAGTTGGCTCTCGTCCTTCGACGGTTTTGGTCCGGACACCTTTCTCGTGGGGCGACCCGAGTTCGATTTCGAGCGCTATCGGGATTGGGTCGACGAGCGCTTTCCCCCGAACCGGTTTCCCCAGCTCACCTCCAAGATGGATCCCACCACGCTGTATGCGGTGGCTGCGTTCATCCAGTCTCTTTCCCAGAATCCCGGGCTTGAAGGAACCCTCCAGGAGCTGGGCACCGAGGCCCACGTGTATCTCGGCACAGGCCTCGGAGCGCTTCCCACCCTTGATGAGGCTTCCATATCGCTGGACCGGGCCCAGCGGGATTGGGACCGCTTCTGGGCTGCTCCCGAGCGCTGCGCTGCCCTCCGCCGGTATCGGGAGGACCCGGCCGCCGCGGCCGCGGAGCTGGCGGGAGAGGTGCCCCCGGAGTACGAAGGGATCGACGACGACCTGGACCGCGCCGACGCGATCCGGCGGTGGAACGCGTTCTGGGCTCCTCTCTCCGATGATCTCCGGCGATACCTGGAGGAACTGGTCGAGATCGAGGCCATGTCGGTCGAGGGTGATGTGGAGGCCGGGAAGCTGAACCTGATCCGTCAGAAGGAGCGGGCCAAGACCAAGCTTCAGGAGCGGTGGGGAGCCCCGCCCCCCCCCTGGACCCAGGTCACGACCAACGTACTCTGGAACATCCCGAACACACCTGCCGCACAGGTCTCCATGCTGGGCCGGATCACGGGTCTCGCCTTCGCACCGGTGGCGGCATGCGCCACCTTCGGGGTCTGTTTGAAGCTCGGCATGGACGCCATCGCCCGGGGAGAAGCCCGGGCGGTCGTGGTGGGCGCAACCGATCCCCCACCGCATCCCCTCACGGTGGGAGCCTTCTATCGGGCCCGGGTCCTGGCCGCAGATCGACAGGTGTCCAAGCCACTCACGGGGCTGAGGGGCACCCACGTGGCCGGGGGCTCCGTGGTCTGGATTCTCGCCGAGCGATC
>SKKH01000110.1 GCA_007121555.1 Gemmatimonadota bacterium
CCCGCCGTGCCGTAGGCGCCTCGGAGCCGGAGCGAACCCCAGTCCTCGTTCCAGAAGTCGTGGTCCGAGACGTTGTACGAGATGTCCACCTTGGGATAGAGCTCGAAGTCCACCTCCTCACCGAAGGCGCTGTGGCCGTCCGCCCGAAGTCCGCCGGTGATGAAGAGCTGGTCGCTGAGGCCGACCTGCTGCTCCACGAAGAGTCCGAACATCCGCTCCTCGGATCGGGATTCCCCGGCCGCGAAGCTGGAGGAGGTCGCGTTCACGACCCTCAGCCCGCGGAAGGGGAAGTCTTCACCGTATGCACTGGAGATGCCGGCTTCGCTCTGGAACCACTGAAGGCCCGCCGTCGTGCTCGAGCGGATCATGTCGGTGACGTCGGTGGCGAAGGTGCTGCTGAAGTCCAGGTTCAGGTTCTGCGCGATCCGGCGGTAGTTTCCGGCGTACCCGCCAGACCACCGGGCCACGATCTCGGGCGGGAGGTACTCAGTGTTGTCCGAGTTGAAGAAGTCGCCCCCCAGGGTCAGGCGATGGGACCAGTTTTCTCCCATCCGGTAGTCGGCGTTGACGCTTCCGGTGAACCGGTAGCCTCGCTGGAACATCTCGAGGTTCGTGAGCCCTTCGGTGGGGGTGAACTGTCCGTCGCGCCCGGCCATGAGGGCGTTGATGATGAAGCCCTCCTGGTTGTTGCCCTGAGGGGGTACCATCACCTCCCGGGAGGAGTATCCGGCCGAGACGTTCACCGTGAGATTGTCGGTGGCCTGGATGCCCAGATTCGTGCGGAACGCCCCGTAGTCCTCCTGGCTGTTGGGCTCGATCCCGCCCGTTCCCCGAAGGGTGCCGGAGGCGTAGTAGTTGAACCCCGCAGTCCCGCCTCGGACGGAGAGCTGGTTGTTCATGTAGTCGCCGTTCTTCCCGAAGGTCTGGATGTAGTAGTCCGAGAACACGGATCCGGACTCCCTCCAGTAGGAGTCGGGAACCCGGCTGCCGCCGAACTCGGAGCGCAGGCGCCAGGTGGGTGCGCTGTCCATTCCCCGCCGGGTGGTGATGTTGATCACTCCCGCTGCTGCCTCGGTTCCGTAGAGGGTGGCCGCGGAGGCCCCACGGACGATTTCGATGTTCTCGATGTCTGCAGGGTTGATGTCATCGAATCCGGCCCAGGAGGGGCCGGTGGTATTGATCCCCCGGTAGGGTGAGTCGTCCATCCGGACCCCGTCCACGTAGATGACCGGGGTGTTGGACTGCGAGAGGCTGGCGATCCCCCGGAGGAGGATCCGGCTTCCCTGCCCGGGCTGTCCGCCCGACCCCAGGATGTTGACTCCTGGAGAACGGGACTGGAGCATGTTCGACATGCTGGTGATGGGGGCCGCCTCCAGCTCCTGGGTGTTGATCCGGGCCACCGAGCTCCCGATCTCACGTCGGGCCGTTCCGGTGCCCCGACCCGTGACGATGATCTCGTCCAGGGCGATGGCGCTCTGGCGGAGCATGAACTCCACCGAGACCGACTCCCCGGCCTGAACATCGACGGTTCGGGTGGCGCTGCGGTATCCGATCATCTGGGCCCGAATCTGCTGCTCGCCGGCGGGCACGTTGGAGATGGAGAAGGTCCCGTCCTGACTCGTGAGGGCACCGACAGAGGTGCCCTCCACCGAGATCTGGGCACCGATCAGGAGCCGACCTTCAGCGCTCTGAACCGTTCCGGTCACAGTCCCCGTCTGGCCTGCTACAGCCGCGGGCGCGGCGAACAGGGCCCCGAGGACCAGGGTCGGGAGGAGGTGGCGACGCCATGTCCGGGAACTCTTCCCGGGGTGGTGTCTTCGACGGACTAGGTGAGGGGTCATGATCATTTCTCCGGAGTGTGTGGGGCGATCGGGAGGGAAGGGTGAGGTACGGACGGGATGGATCGTTCGGGACCACGCGCCCAGAAGGTTTCAAGTGCCGGGATTCAGGGCGGGATCATCATGTGTATACAAACCGTCCTCATATCGCACGTTACCCTCTCCTGACGGATTGGCGCAAGCAATGTACGGAAGCCGCTTTCGAAGCAGGACTTTCCCCCAGGGGACCGCGATGCGAACCGATTCGCCAGCTCCGATGCCGAGGGCGCCTACCAGCTTCCGAGTTCGCCGGAGCGCTGGATGACTCCGGCCAGGCGGTCGGCGGCGTTGCTCCAGTTTCGTCGAACTGCGGCGTGGGCCTGATCGGGCTTGCCGTCTCTCAGGGAGGCGATGATGGCCCGGTGCTCGGTCACGGAGGCCCGGATTCGGGCCACCTGGGTACTGCTGTAGAGACGGCGGTAGCGGTCCGCCTGGGGCTTGATGGCGTCGTGGAGATGGAGGAGGCGGGCGCCGGCGCCCGCTTCCACGTACCGACGGTGAAAGTCGGTGAAAAGCCGGAAGATCCCCTCCACCTCGGGAGGCTGGGCGGCGGCCGCAGTCAGGAGGCCGGCGTCCAGGGCCTCGAGCTGGGCGCAGACCTCTTCCCGAATCTCAGCCTCCTTTGCGCTCAGCAGACGGGCGGCGAGGCCCTCGATCTCTCCGACGATTCCGAAGATCTCCCGGGCGTCCTCCTCGGTGAGAGGGGAGACGGAGAGCCGAGTCTGACGGCCCCCCTCCAGGGTCAGCACGTAGCCTTCCTGATTCAGTCGCTGGAGGGCGGCGCGGACCGGGGTCCGGGACACGTGGAGGCGAGAAGCGAGCTCGGTTTCGATGATCCGCGATCCCGGGGCCAGTCGACCTCGGACGATGAGTTCCCGGAGTCTGAGGTATACTCGGGTGGTCTGATCGAGGGCGCTGGTGGTGGATGCGATGCTGGCCAACGACGTACCTCCCAGAGGAAGCTGCCACCCGCACGGTGGGGCTGCGCTTGAAGGATTCGGATGTGATGAGGAAAACCAGGGAAACAAGAAGGGACGTCCGCTGATCACGCAAGCCGAGCCTCCAGCTCCCCGGGAGTCGGCGTGGGCTTTGACGGCGGCTCCCGCCTCCACCATCATAGTGTTCCATTCAGTTGGAGCGGCCTCTCGGTAGTTCAGGCGGAATCGAGTCACTCCAGTCCCCCTTCCTTCAGGTCAGGAGCACGTTTCATGGTGCGTAGATCCGGACTTCTCGCGGCCACTGGGATGGTCGTCGCCATACTTCTGGGCTGCGAGCCCACCGACACCAACGCTTCGCCCGATGTAGGGCCGGAGTTCGACGGGGCTGAATACGGATTGGTGATCCACGGCGGCGCCGGAACGATCACCCGGGAGGACATGACCGACGAGCGTGAGGCCCGGTATCACGCCTCCCTCGAGGAAGCTCTCCGAGCCGGATATGAGATCCTGGAGCAGGGTGGATCGGCCATGGATGCCGTCATTGCCGCCGTCGTCGTCATGGAAGACGAGCCGCTCTACAACGCAGGGCGGGGCTCGGTGTTCACCAGCGAGGGGACCAACGAGCTGGATGCCGCCGTGATGGACGGTCGTGACCTCGACGCCGGAGCCGTTACGGGCGTGACCCGGATCAAGAACCCCATCAAGCTGGCCCGCCTGGTGATGGAGGAGTCTCCCCACGTGCTCTTCGCTGGAGACGGGGCCGAGACCTTCGCCAGCCAGTTCGACCTCGAGGTCGTCGACCCGGACTGGTTCTACACCGAGGAGCGATGGGAAGCCCTCCAGCGAGCGCAGGAGCGAGAGGAGGTCACCCTGAGCTGGCACGAGGAGGAGGACCGGATGATCGGAACGGTGGGGGCTGTGGCTCGTGACCAGAACGGCAACCTGGCGGCGGCCACCTCGACCGGAGGTATGACGAACAAGCGGTTCGGTAGGGTCGGCGACGTGCCGATCATCGGCGCCGGCACCTACGCTTCGAACGCCTCGTGCGCCATCTCCACGACGGGCCACGGCGAGTACTTCATCCGGAACGTAGTGGCCAGGGAGATCTGCGCCCGCATGGAGCACCGGGGCGAGAGCCTCCAGGAGGCCGCGGATGCCGTGATCCTCGAACAGCTCCTGGACCATGGCGGATCCGGGGGAGCCGTGGGGATCGATCGCGACGGGATGATCACCATGACTCTGAACACGCCCGGGATGTACCGGGGTCACTACCTCGCCGGGGCCGAACCCTTCACCGCAATCTACGGGGACGAAGGAGACGGCCGCTGAGGACCCCCTGACCCCGGTGCGTACGGTTGGATCAGTCCCGTGCGGTGAATGCACGGGAAAATGGGACCTTGACGCCCTCCTTTCTGGTAAGGAATGGGCGTGATTCCTCCGGATACACGGCACTGCGCCGACCCTCCCTCACCGGGCCCGACCTTCTCCGATGCTCCATGGTGTTTTCCTCGTCCTCGTTGCGCTGGCCACCTCGGTGGGCGGTGATGAGCCCCACCTCGCGGCCGGTCCCCCCGTCGGGATGACGAGCCCGTCCGCGCAGGTCCCTGTCGAGGATCCCAGGCTGGAGAGGGCCGACTCCATCTTTCTGGCCGGCGACGCCCATGGCGCGCTGACCGTGGTCCTGGAGATTCTGGAGGAGGACGGCGAGGGGTACGAGCCCCTCTGGAGGGCCTCATCCTACGCCCTGGCGACGGGGGTGCTCGAGGAGGCCGAGACCGGGGATACTGGAAGGTATGAAGAGGCCCTCGAATTGGCCGAACGAGCCCTGGCGGTGGATCCGGACGGACTGTCGGCCCACTACTGGAAGGTGGCTGCGCTGGGGCGGCTGGCGCTGGGAGCTGGCCCTCGAGAAGCCATGGACTATGCGGAGAAGATTCGAGAAGGGGCGCTCCTCATCCTGGAGCGGGACCCGGACCACGCCGGTGCGCACCACGCACTGGGGAAGCTGTACCTCGAGATCATGGGGGTGTCCGGGATGTCCCGCTTCCTCGGTCGCACCTTCGCCGGAGGTGAGGCCCTGGGCGAGGCGAGTTGGTCCAGGGCCGAGAGTCACCTGAAGAAGGCCACCTCGCTGGCTCCGGAGATGCTCCTCTTCCAGCTCGACCTCGCCCGCCTCTACCGGGATCGTCGTCGCACCGCCCAGGCCAAAGCCCTACTGGAGACGTTGGCGGAGGCACCGATCCGCCAGCCGCCGGACCGGGTCTTTAGGGATGAGGTCCGGGAGATCCTGAGAGACATCTCCTGACCCGCAGCCCGAGGGAGGAGGGGTGAGCCTCGAACGCACGGAGGAACGGGGGGACGAGCTGGAAGGAGTGCCGAACGGCCCCCCGGTGGAGCTGAGCCGCGACGAGCTCGACCGGGTGATCCGCCGAGCTGCCGAGTTGCAGTTCGCCGGGAGCGGGGAAGAGCCTGGATCCCGCCTCTCCGAAGCTGAAGTGCTCCGGATCGGGCGGGAGGTGGGCCTCGAGCCCAGGCATGTCCGCCGAGCCATGGGAGAGCTCAGGGCCGAGTCCCTGCTCCCCGTCGCAGGAGGAGATGAGGGCCTCCTGGGACGGTTGGTCGGCTCGTCTCTGGTCTCGGCGTCCCGAGTGGTCAAGGGAGAGATCGACCCGTTGACCCGAGGCATGGAGAACTACCTGGAGGTGGGAGAGAGCCTGCGTCAGCTCCGGAAGCGGGGCCGCCACTCCCGCTGGGAGGCGGCCGAGGGAATGATCGCCTCGCTTCAGCGGGGGTTGCGCTGGGGCGGGAGGAAATACGAGCTCGCCCAGGCCCGCTACGTCGAGTTGAACCTCGAACCCGTGGGCGACGACCAGGTGCTCGTCGCCCTCCAGGCCGATCTCTCCTCCATGCGGGTCGAGACCGTCTCCGGATGGACGGCCGGTCTCAGCCTTGGGGGGGCAGGAGTGGGGTTCGCCGCAGGCGTCGTCCTGGCAGGCCCGATCCTGGCCGTTCCCGGTGCGGTCCTGGGGATGGGGGCCGGGATCGCCAGCGCGCGCCGGGACTTTCGGGGTCGAACCGAGCGGATCCGGATGGTGATGGAAGGGATTCTGGATCGCCTGGAGAGCGGCTCTCCCCTCCTGAGCGAGTCGCCCTCCTGGCGGGATCGTTGGCTTCAGTCGTAGCCCTGAAGGCGATGCCGCAGTGCATCGGTAAAGGGCTCCAACGACGATCCTGGGCCGCAACCCCCCGACGTCCTTCGGGTTCTCCTGCGCAGTGCTCGGAGCTCTCGCGGGGGAAGCGCCCCAGGCGCTGGGCGCTGCTGCGTCATCAGCCGCTCCCAAACGGGGGTCGCTCCTCTTCTTCAAGAGCCTTCTCGCGGCCCCGGTCTATCTGGACGGGATGTCCTTGCCTCCGAGCCACCGGTCCGCTCCTCGAAGGAAGAGCCCCGTTCCGAGTCCCCATGCGCCATTCACCAGAAGCCCGGTGGCCATGGGGGCCGGCTGCCATCCGCTTCCCACGGGGGCCCCCTGGAGCGGCATTACCACGAACCAGTTCACCAGGGTCGGGCCGGCCGCCCCGAAGGCCAAGGCTGCAGCGAAGTATCCGAGCCCCCGTGGCCACCAGCGGTCCACCGAAGCGAAGATGATTCCCCAGATTCCTCCCCAGAAGGAAGCCGAAAGCCATACGGGGACGCCCAGGGGCCAGGTGGGATCCCTGGGGAAGGGACTCCGGGGGGTGAAGTCCACCGCGGAGAGCAGCGTGAGCATCACCTGGTGAAAGAGGGGGACGGCCAGAAAGCCCGCCACGAAGCCCCAGAGAAGGAGGCGTCGGCGGGAGGCGGGGGGATTCGGAGGCATGGCGGGAACATGTTGATGTTGAAAATGCATGATCGCAAAATCATCCTAGCCTCCCTTCAGGATGCACGCCACCGGCCCGCCTTGACCCGGGACCGCAAGGCCCCGTCCCGGTGGTCCCTCTGCTTCTCCAACGGCCTTCCAGGCCATCGACCGGGGGGCCTGGCGGATCTTGCCAGGGTCCCGACCCGGGCGGTACCGTGACCCGCTGGAGCCTCACAGCACCATCCACTTCGATTTTCAGGCGACCGCCTATGATGGCAGCACTCATCCGCTCGCTGAGTCACCTTCCCTGCTGCCGGCGTGACGCGCGCGGACGGGAGTTCCTCCCGGAGCCTCCGAGGTGGATTCTTCGAGCCTCCTTCGCACTGGTGGCAGTCGGAGCGATCTCGATTCCCCCTTCTGTTGGAGCGCAGTCCGGGGAGGGACCGATCCCCAGCGCGTCCGGGATCGACGCGGTGGTGGCCGAACTGGAGCCCGAGATTCGAAGGGCGATGGCGGAGGGCCGGATCCCTTCGCTCACCATCGCCCTCACCGCAGGCGAGGAGATCCTCTGGAGCGGGGCCTATGGGGAGTCGAATCTGCGGGCCCGCACTCCGGCGACCCCGGAGACCGTTTACATCATCGCCTCCACTCTGAAGACCATGGTGGCCACGGTGCTCCTCCAGCTTCATGAGGAAGGTCACTTCGAGCTGGATGATCCGGTCTCGCAACATCTGGAGCGGATTCGGATCCCCGGCGAAGACCCCTCCCGCCCGGTCACCTTCCGACATCTCCTGACCCACACCTCCGGGCTCGCCGGTGGATTCAGCGGCACCCCGGTCTGGGCCGATACCGTGCCCACACCCATGGACGAGTTCCTGGCCGGCTCGCTGCGGCTGGAGGGACCGCCCGACGAGGCAGTCCGCTACTCCAACCCTGCGTTCACCCTCATGGCGCACCTCATCGAGGAGATGACCGGAAGCGATTTCCGGGACGAGATGCGCAGCCGGATCTTCGACCCCCTGGGGATGACCTCCACCGATTTCGCCCCGACGCCGGTCATGGAGGAACTCCTGGCTGTGCCCTATCGTCCCGATCCGGACACCGGTGCCCAGACCCCCATCTCCCGGGTCCGCTTCGCGGAATGGCCCGCAGGGGGTGCGTGGGGAACCGTACTGGACCAGGCCCGCTGGCTCATGGCCTCGCTCAACCGAGGAGCCCTGGGGGACGTCCGACTTCTTTCCGAGGAGACGGCGGCGCTGATGCAGACCCGCCAGTCGGACCGGTTCACCGGGCCCATGGCCGGGGGGTGGGGAGGAGAGGAGGCGGGTTACGGGCTGGCGTGGTGGACCACCACCCGGGACGGGGAGCGCTACATCGCCCACTCGGGGAGCGTGGGAGGCTATACCGCCTTCATCCATGGGAATCGGGACCGGAGGCTGGGCGTGACCCTGCTCACCAATGGCCAGCGGGCCCATCCCCACCTGGTTCGGCTCTCCTTCCTGGCCACCGACCTCATGAGCCGGAAGCTCCTCCCATGAGTACCCTGGACCCCCAACTCATGCAGCTCGATCGGGAGCTCCGGGATTTCGTTCTGCAGCTTCGCCGGGACCGGGAACAGGTTCGCACCTACCGGATGGGTCTGGAGCTCATGGGGAACGCCCTGGCCGACCGGGAGGTTCTCCTGGAGGCGGCACGAATGGAGGTGCGCCTCGCCGAAATGAAGCCTCGGGTGGAAGGGATGAGGCGGCGAATCTCCAGTCTCTCCCGCCGATTGCACCGCAGCCGGCGGGTCAACACCTCGGCCTTCGGACGGATCGGGAATCTCAGAGGCCAACGCGTTCCCGAGGTGGAACGGGAGATCGGGGCCCTGGACCGGGAGCTGCGAGGTCTGCGGGAGGCCCTTCATCACCGATTCGTGGATCCCCTTCGGACCCCCACGCCCTTCGACGGGGGAATGGCGGACCTGTTCAACGTGATCCTGGAGATGCTGGGCTTGGTCCTGAAGCATCGGGAGCAGGCGCGCCAGGAGGACCAAGGTGAGGGCGAAGCTGCCGCCCGGTTCCCTTTCCCAGGCTCGACCCGCGGTTCATCGGGGCGCTAGCAGGCTGATCGGGGATTCACGGGTCCCACCGGCTACCGGGTCCGGCCTCCGACCCGGATCGAATCTGCTCCGGCGTGACCACCTCGATGCGAGGGGTGCCGCGGTGGGTGGTCACCTGGCCGGCCACGCAGATCCGCTGGTCCCGATAGGCCACTTCGGGGGGAGGATGGAATCGGTCGCGGTCCCGACCCCAGATCACCACGTCGAAGGGCTGATCCGGATAGGCCTGCTCAAGGTTGAGGTAGGTGGGGCGGCCCCCGGTATCCTGGGCGAACACGGCGTGGACCACCCGCCCGCACACCACGGCCCGATCCCCCTCCAGCTCCGCCGCCTGCACCGCCTCCACCACCGGGACGTCGGCGTAGTCCTCGGGGTCGAAGGGAGGCGGACCTCCGGGTACGATTCCACTTCGGCGAGCGAGAAAGGTGACGAGGACCAGTAGGCCCACCGCAGCCAGGGCCACGGTCCTCAGGGTGCTGCCTCGTCGCCTCACCGCTGATCTCCTCCCTTCTACCGGACCAGCTTCCGGTACTTGATCCGCTTCGGCTGGAGGGCGTCGGGGCCCAGCCGCTGCTTCCGGTCCTCCTCGTACTCATGGTAGTTGCCCTGGAACCACTTCACCTGGGAGTCGCCCTCGAAGGCCAGGATGTGGGTGGCCACCCGGTCCAGGAACCACCGGTCATGGGAGATCACCACCACGCACCCGGGAAAGGAGAGGATGGCGTCTTCCAGAGCCCGGAGGGTGTCCACGTCCAGGTCGTTGGTGGGCTCGTCCAGGAGGATCACGTTACCCCCGGACTTGAGGAGCTTGGCGAGGTGGAGGCGGTTGCGCTCTCCACCCGAGAGCACGCCCACCTTCTTCTGTTGCTCTCCCCCCCGGAAGTTGAACGAGGAGAGGTAGGCCCGGGAGTTCACCTCCCGCCACCCGAAGTCCAGGGTGTCGTGCCCCCCGGAGACCTCCTCCCAGACCGTGTTCTCGGGGTTCAGGGCCTGCCGGCTCTGGTCCACGTACGAGAGTTTCACGGTGGAACCGATCCGGATGTCGCCGTCGTCGGGGTCCTCCTGGCCAACGACCATCCGGAAGAGGGTCGTCTTCCCGGCACCGTTGGGTCCGATGATGCCCACGATTCCTCCCCGGGGAAGCTGGAAGGAGACGTCCTCCATGAGGAGCTTGTCCTCGTAGCCCTTGGTGACTCCGTCGAAGATCACCACGTCCTCACCCAGTCGTTCGGGCTTCGGGATGAGGATCTCGGCGGTGCGAAGCTCCTCGTTCCCCTCCTGAGACATGAGCTCCTCGTAGGAGCGAAGGCGGGCCTTTCCCTTGGCCTGCCGCGCCTTGGGCGACATCCGGACCCACTCCAGCTCCCGCTCCAGCGTCTTCTGGCGAGCCGACTCCTTCTTCTCCTCCTGGGCGAGCCGCTCCTGCTTCTGCTCGAGCCAGGACGAGTAGTTGCCCTCGTAGGGAAACCCCGCCCCCCGATCCAGCTCCAGGATCCATCCGGCCACATTGTCCAGGAAGTACCGGTCGTGGGTGATCGCCACGATGGTGCCCTTGAACTGCTCGAGGTGATGCTCCAGCCAGGCCACCGACTCGGCGTCCAGGTGGTTCGTGGGCTCGTCCAGAAGGAGCAGGTCCGGCTCCTCGAGGAGGACCCGGCAGAGGGCCACCCGTCGCTGTTCACCGCCCGAGAGCTTGGTCACGTCGGCGTCGCCGGGGGGCAGGCGGAGGGCGTTCATGGCGATTTCGAGCTTCCGTTCCAGCTCCCAGGCCCCCACCGCTTCGATCCGTTCCTGCAGGGCGGCCTGTTCGTCGATGAGCGCGTTCATCTCGTCGTCGCCCGAGACCGAGCCGAAGGCGGCGTTCACCTCTTCGTAGCGCTTCAGGAGGTCCCGGGTCTCCTTCACCCCCAGCTCCACATTCCCCTTCACGTCGAGTTCAGGATCCAGCTCCGGCTCCTGGGGGAGGTAGCCGACCTTCGTCCCCTTAGCCGCCCAGGCCTCGCCCTGAAAGTCGCTGTCCACCCCGGCCATGATGCGAAGCAGCGTGCTCTTTCCGGAGCCGTTCGGGCCCACGACCCCGATCTTGGCTCCCGGATAGAAGCTGAGCCAGATTCCCTTGAGGATCTCCTTCTTCGGGGGGACGACCTTGCGGAGGTCCTTCATGACGTAGATGTACTGGGCTCCGGACATGTGACTCTCGGTTCGTTGACTGGGGGTGGTCGGAAGAGGGAGGCTCGGCAGGAACCGGCGCCTCACTCGACCCGGCTGGGGCTCAATCTACCCACGGGGCGGGATGGCGTCATGTGGGGGAGCCTCGCCGCCGGCGGATTATAACAAAATCACATATTCAGTCCGTGCGAAGAATCGGGGGTCGGGGCGTGGGGCGACGCGGGGACACCGTCGCGGGTTTTCACTCGGTGCACCTCGGAGCTTCGCGGGGAGGATTCGAGTAGAACCCATCGTCGAGTGGACCCGCCACTCGAGCCTCCTCCGAGCGGAGTCTTCCCCATGTCCGGCCCCGAACGTTCTTCCTCCGAGCCTCCCCCATCCGATACGCCCCACCCTCCCGAATCCGTCTGGGACTACCCTCGACCGCCCCGGATCGAGATGAACCGCCTTCCGCTTCGCGTGGTCCACGAAGGTCGGGTTCTCGCCAGGAGTTCGGGGGGATACCGGGTCCTCGAGACCAGCCATCCCCCCACCTACTACATCCCCCCGGAGGATGTGGACTGGGAGCGGCTGGAGAAGAGCCGGACCCGAACCCTTTGTGAGTTCAAGGGGCAGGCCCACTACTGGTCGCTCCGCACCGACGAGGGGCTGGTGGCGGATGTGTGCTGGGCCTATCCCTCTCCCCGGGATCCCCGGCTCAAGGACCATGTGTCGTTCTACGCGGGTCGGGTGGAGGAGTGTTGGGTCGACGGCGAGCGGGTGCGGCCCCAGGAGGGAGACTTCTACGGGGGATGGATCACGTCGTGGATTCGAGGTCCCTTCAAGGGGGGAGCCGGAACCCGGGGCTGGTGAGGCCCCGGGGCCGGGCCTCCGATGCCATCGGCCCGACCTCCCGTTTCCGGAACCTTCGACAGGCGACCGGGTCACCCGAACCATGCGTCGTCTCCCGCTGTTTCCCCTTCCGGTCGTGCTCCTTCCGGGCTCGATCATGCCCCTGCACATCTTCGAGGCCCGCTACCGTCAGATGGTGGCGAGGTGCCTGGAGTACGATCGCCGCTTCGGGCTCATCTACCACGATCCCGACCGGATGGGCCCGTTCGGAATGGAGATGGATCGTGTGGGCACGGTGGCCGAGATCAAGGAATTCCAGATCCTTCCGGATGGTCGATCCCTCCTCCTGGCCGAAGGGCAGTCCCGCTTCCGGATCGTCGATGGAATCGAGTCCGACACGCTCTACTACGAGGGATTGGTGGAGCCCTTCGAGGATGAGCCTCCCGCAGACGAGGAGGAGCTCATGTCGCGCCGACGCCGGTCCCTGGACCTCTTCCTCTCCGTGGTGGAGCACATGCGGGTGGAGGGGGAGGGCGAGCTGGACGGCCCGCCCGCAGAGGGAGAGGACGAGGCCGAGGTGATGGCCCAGCTCGAGGCGCTGGACCCAGCCGACGAGATCAGCTTCCGGATCGCGGAGCGAATCCGGGTGGATCCTCTCTGGCTCCAGTCCTTTCTGGAACTCTCTCGAGAGGCCCCCCGCCTCGATCGCCTGGATGTCCTTCTGAGCGGAGCCCTGGAAATCGAGGACTGACGAGGACCCGCCTCCTTCCGCACCCGTTGTTTCCCCCCGCAGGATCCCCCTTCCCGACAGTTCCTTCCAGCCCGCCTTCTACCGGGCAGAAGCCCTTACGTCAGGGGCGTACGACCAGCCCACCCTTCGTCGGAGGCCCGCCCCGCGCAGGTCATTCACCTGCGTTCCACTCGTTACCGGATCTTCGTCGCCCGCGGCGCTCGCCGTGACCTCCGGGGACCAACTTTCAAGCGCTCGATGACAATGTGACTCCTTCGGGTTCTCCCCGTGCGGCGAGAAACCGGAGTGCATCCCTCCTGCGGAGCGCGGCATGACGTACCCAAGACTTCGATCTCTTCTTCCCCTCGTTCTCCTCGGATTCTTCCTCCTCGTGGAGGGGGTTCAGGCCCAGGCCACCGATACCTCCATCTCGGGGGTCGTGACGAACCAGGCCGGTGAGCCCATTCCGGGGGTGGACATCATCGTGGAAAACCAGTCCACGGGCTTCCGGAGTGGGAGCCTCACCAACCGGAACGGACAATTCACCTTTCGGCAGCTTCCCATCGGAGGGCCGTACACGGTCACGGCCTCCTTCCTCGGCTATCAGGAACAGCAGCAGACGGGAATCACCCTGAACCTGGGTTCCTCGGTGCAGGTGCCGATCCAGCTCTCGGAGGCGGCCATCGAGCTCGAAGGGATGGTCGTCACGGCCTTCGACTTCGACGCTCGGGCCGACCGGCTCGGAAGCACCTCGGCGCTGACCTCGGAGCAGATCGAACAGCTCCCCACCGCCGACCGCGACTTCCTGAACCTGGCCGCACTCACACCCCTGGCCGGACGGGGGCTGAACCTCTCGGGACAGCGCCAGATGTCGACGAACCTGACGATCGACGGGATGAACGCGCGGGACCAGTTCAAGGGGGGAAGCATCAGCAGCGGCCCGTACACGATCTCCATGGAGGCCGTCCGGGAGTTCGAGGTGGTCACGAACAACTACGACGTGACGATTGGTCGCCAGGGGGGCGGGGGGATCAACGTGGCCACGAAAACCGGGACGAACGAATGGTCCGGGTCGCTCTTCTCGTACCACCGCTCCGACGCCCTTCGCGCCCCGCAGGACTTCCAGGGTCGGGAGTTGGGGGACTTCAGCACGACCCAATGGGGGTTCTCCTTTGGAGGCCCGATCCAACGGGACAGGCTCCACTTCTTCACCGCCTTCGACCGACAGGACGAATCCCTCCCCCTCTTCGTGTCCGATGTACGCGACGAAACGGATGAACTGAACTTCGGGATCACCCGGGACAATCTGGAGCGGGTGGTATCCATTCTCCAGGATCAGTACGGTACGAGTCGGGAGCAGCCACAGTTCGGGGCCTTCGACCGGCAGACGGTGGCCAACACCCTCTATACCCGCCTCGACTGGCAGCTCAACCCCGAGCACCGCCTCACCTTCCGGAACAATCTCACGAGCTGGGACAACCCCCAATACGGGGGTGGGGACCGGGCGCTCACCCTCTGGGAGGCCCGGCGTGACTTCCGGGCGGCGAACAACAGCGCGCTCCTCTCGCTGACCTCCAACATCTCTCCCGATTTCACGAACGAAGCCCGCTTCCAGTACGAGTTCGTGCGCAACGAAATCATCGAGCTCTCCGACATTCCCCGGGGCTTCGTCCGGGTCCAGTCCGATCTCCCCGACGGCTCGAGCCGGGAGACCGAGGTCCAGTTCGGGGGCCACCGATTCGCACCCGAGTTGAACTACGTCCACCGGATGCAGCTCGCGAACACCGCGTACTTCCGAGCCGGCGGCCTCGACTTCACGGTGGGCACGGACAACATGTTCAACATCGTGGAGTCCACGATCTCGGTGGAGCAGGGAGGGCTCTTCGAGTTCGCCTCCATCGAGGATCTGGAGAACCGGACCCCCTTTCGCTACTCCCGCCTGGCGCCCATCGAGGGAGACCGGCTCACGAAGGAGCAGTACATCCTCGACGCCTCGCTCTTCGGGCAGGTCGAGTTTCGCCCCGCGGACAACGTCCGGACCACCGCCGGCCTCAGGTGGGACGTGGCCACCTTCCTGAACCCCCCGGAGCTGAACCCCGTAGTCCAGGCCGAGCTGGGTCGGAGGACCGACTCCGCACCGGCGGACCTGACGAACTTCCAGCCCCGTCTCCAGGTCACGTGGGACGTGGGTGGAAACGAGCGCGACATCCTCCGCTTCGGGGCAGGGGCCTTCTCCTCGCAACCCCCCTACATCGCCTTCTCCAACCACCTCTTCAACTCGGGCACCGAGACGGGAACGGTCCTCCTTCAGGCACCCCAGGACCAGATTCCCACCCCGGACTTCGAGGCCTACAGGCGGGACCGGTCCACCATCCCCGGGGTGGACGTCGTGGGCTCGCTCCCTCCGGCCTTCATCAACATGACGGCGGAGGATTTCCGGTTCCCTCGCACGTGGAAGGCGAACGTCTCCTACAACAGGATCGTGAGCGACCGACTGCGGCTCGGGGGCAACCTCCTCTTGAACTACGTCCACAACAACTACCACTACCTGCCCCGCAACCTGGTCGATGAGCCCCGTTTCTTCACCGACCCTGACAACCGGCCCGTCTACGTGCCGGCGACCACGATCGACGAGCGGGGCAACATCCGCTACACGGACGCCCTTCGAAGCCAGGAACTGGATCGGGTCCTGGAGCTCACCTCAGTGGGCAAGGGCCGGGGGTACACGGCAGTGTTCGACGCCGCCTACCGCATCCCCGGCGGAGGACAACTCGTAGGCTCCTACACCTGGAACTATTCCGAGGACAACTCCTCTTTCAACTGCTGCGTTGCGAACACCGCGACGAACACGCCCCACGGCGGCGACCCGCGGAATCTGGCTTTCGCCCCCTCGAACACGGATTTCCGGCACAAGGTCGTGCTCTACGGTTCGACCCCGGAGTGGTACGGTTTCCGGGCCAGCGCAACGTACTCCGGTATCTCAGGGAACCCCTTCTCCCTCATGGTGAATCGCGACATCAGCGGGGACTCGCGATCCAGCGATCTGGCCTTCCTCTTCGATCCCGACGACCCGAACACCGATCCGGCCGTGGCGGAGGGGATGCGCAACGCCATCGACAACGCGGACCCCCGGATCGCCGATTACATCCGGGCCAACCTGGGCCGGCGGGCGCAGCGAAACGCGATCCGAAGCGAGTTCTCCGGGCAGATCGACATGCGCGTGACCCGGGCCTTCCAGACATGGGAGGGGCAGCGTCTCGAACTCGCCCTCGATGTGTTCAATGTGGCGAATCTCCTGAACGAGGACTGGGGGGGGCGGTACAGCTTCGGGAACCGGAATCTGCTCAACGTCACCGGGTTCGACCCCGGGACGGAGCAGTTCCGGTACAGCGTGAACCAGAACGTCGGAGTGGTTCAGCGGAGTGGAAGCGTGTGGCAGGTCCAGCTGGGGGCCCGGTATGCCTTCTGAGGCAGAGCGGTTCAAGGCCCGTTCCACGACTGGGATGGGGGTCGCCGCGCTTGCGGCGGCCCTCGTCACCCTTCCAGGCGGAGGGCTCACAGGCTGTACCGGGGATGGTGCCGCCACGGACCGGTCGGGCTCTGCCGGACCCGCAGACGAGACCCGGGCGGGGGTCGAGTCACACCGCATCGTCGTGGAGGACCTGGAGGCCCTCCACACCTTCTTCCGGCTGGACGGGGAGTCCCCGCCCCTGATCGTAGCCCATCGAGGCGGTGCCTATCCTGGGCTTCCGGAGAATTCCCTTGCGGTCTTCGACCATGTCCTGAGCCGGACGCACGCCATCATCGAGACCGACTTCCGGCTGACTGCCGACGACCGGATCGTCATGATGCACGACCGGACCCTGGAGCGGACCACCACAGGGTCCGGGGTGACCGAGGAGCACACCTTGGCCGAGATCGAGGCCCTCCGTCTGGTGGATCACGAAGGTGCGGTGACCGAGCACCGGACGACGTCCCTCGAGGAGGTGCTGGAGTGGGCTGAGGGACGCACCATCATCGCCGTCGATGTGAAGGCGCCCCTCACCTTCGAGCGAATGATCCAGGAGATCGTGGCCGCGGGGGCCGAAGCCAGGGTGTTCATCCAGACGTACAACCTGGACGACGCCCGGACGGTCCAGCGGGTCCACCCCGGCCTCATGATCTCCACCTCGATCCGGGAGGAGGTCAATCTCGAATCCCTCGAGGGCGCGGGGGTGGACCTGGCCCGCGTGATCGCCCACACTGGAAGCCGGGAGCCGGAGGACCCGTCGCTCTACCGGGTGCTCCGGGAGCGGGGCATGTACACGATGGTGGGGACGCTGGGGGAGATGGACCGGGAGGCCGCAGCCGGCAACCCGGAGGTCTATCCCTCTCTGTTTCGGAACGGCGCCACCATCATCTCGACGGACCGCCCGGTGGAGGCGTCCGAGGCCATGGAATCCGTGGCGGAGCCGATCCGCCCCCAAGGCCCCGTTTCAGCTCGAACGTCTGGCGTTCCATCGCCCTGCGACGGCGCGTCCAACCAGCCCCACGCCCAGGAGTCCAAGTCCCATCGCCCAGTATACCGGCTCCACCTGGAATGCCAGGAGAAGGCAACCGGCCAGCCCCAGCACGGGAATCCACCTCGGATAGAGCCGGAGGTCTGCGGGGAGGCGGAGGGCGGCCAGGTTCGTGATCCCGTAGTAGATCAGCACAGTGAAGGCCGAGAAGGACCAGGTGGTGCGGACATCCCCCAGGAGGACCAGCGCGAGAACGACTGCGCCCACCGCGCCCACCGCGACTCTCGGACTCGCCGTGGGGGTGTGGATCCGCTCCAGCACCACCGGGAGGTCCCGCCTTCGACCCATGGCCAGCGCCACCCGGGAGAGACCCAGGAGGAGGTTCAGCAGCACGCCGACCATGGCGGTCACCGCGGCCACGGCCAGGATCGTGGGGAGGAGGGGGAAGCCCAGCTCGCCGGCCACCACCTGTAGGGGAGCGGCGGTCCCCGCGGTGGCTTCGGCGAAGCCGTCGGCCCCCAGGCTTCCCAGCGCCACCACCGCCACCCCCAGGTAGAGGACGGCCACCACGCCCAGAGTGGCCCAGATGGCAAGGGGGATCGTGCGACGAGGCTCCCTGACCTCTTCGCCCAGGGTGGCGATTCGTCCGTATCCGGTGTAGGCCACGAAAAGAAGCGCCGTGGCATGGAAGAGGGCGCCGAACCCACCGCCCAGGAGGTCCAGACCCCCGGAACCGTCCGTCGCCGCTGATCGAGTGGCGCCCGACGCACCCCCGTGCAGCCCGTCGGGGTTGCCGTCCAGGAGCACGGGAAGGGCCTGAGGAAGGCCCACCGCCAGGAACAGGACGAAGATGGCCAGCGTGACGCCCACGATCACCAGATTCGCCTGATTGGAGCGGCGAATCCCCCCCGCGACCAGCACCGTGAGGAGGGCCACGGTCGCGGCCCCGATCCCCACGCGTACCAACGCGCCTCCACCCTCGACCCCGAGGAAGAGAAGGAGGGCGCCGGCCACCCCCAGCGCTGCGGTGGCGGCCGAGGCGCTCTTGGCCAGGAGAAACATCCACCCGGCCGAGAATCCGAGGCTGGGCGAGAGAAAGCGGTAGCCGTACTCGTAGGTGCCCCCGCTCTTCGGGTGGGCGGCGGCGAGCTGGGCGGAAGAGAGGCCGTTGAAAAGGGCCAGCAGAGCGGCCAGGGGGAGGGCCAGGAGGATGCCGTGGCCGGCCACGCCCGCAGCGATGCCCAGGGACACGAAGAGGCCGGTGCCCACGATGGAGCCGAGGCCCATGAAGATCGCCCCAGTGAGTCCTACGTCACGGAGGAGGCCGCCTTCGGTCGGTTTCGGATTCAATGGGGGGAGACCCTCAGCGTTCGAGCATCAACTCGTCGCGGGTCAGGATGCGGACCCCCTGCTCGGAGAGTTTCCCTCTGAGATCCTCATCGCCCGTCGGGTCCACCGAACGGCTGAGGTCCCAGACGAGGGTGGTTCGGAAGCCGGCGTCCACCGCGTCCTCGGCGGTCCATCCCACGCAGAAATCCCGAGCCAGGCCGCAGATCACGACCTCTGCGACCTGCCTCTCACGGAGGTAGCCAGCAAGGCCCGTGGGAGGACGGTCACCCCCCGGACCCCAGTTGTTTCGGAACCCGGAGTAGGAATCGACCCGGGGGTCCATGCCCTTCCGGATCACGGCGTCGACTCGCCCCCAGGGCAGGTCGGGGTGAAGTTCGGCGCCGGGGGTCCCCTGAACACAGTGGTCGGGCCAGAGCACCTGATCATGGTCATGGAGCTGGATCACGTCGAAGGGCTCCACACCCGAGTGATTCGACGCGAACGAAGCGTGCTCGGGAGGGTGCCAGTCCTGTGTGGCGATCCTCACCGGGAAGGAGTCGGACTCCATGAGCGCTCGGACCCCCGGAAGGATCCGGTCTCCCTCACCCACGGCGAGCTGGCCACCGGGAAGGAAGTCGGGTTGCACGTCAATGACGAGGAGTGCGGTGCGGTTCGGCATGGCGATCCCCTGGATGCGTCGATACAAGATCCGCTTCGAGTCCGCCCGAAGCGCGTGAACTCACAAGGGGCCCCGGCAGGCAGGTCAGGGCTGAACGATGGTGCTTCGGGACTCCGGAGCCCCCACCACCACGAACTCCATCTCCTCGGCCATGTGGCACTGATTGCAGGCTGCAGTGAATTCCCGGAAGGCTCGCTCCACCACATCGGTCTCCCCGGATTCCAGAGCAGCCAGCATCTCGTCCACGGGTGCGCCGAGGAAGAGGGAGCGGGCCGATTCAGCTCGCCCCGGACGCCGGATGATGCCCAGCTCCGTGGCCGCTGCAATCTTCTCGGTCTGGTAGGTGGCGTAGTCCCAGTTCTGGTCCTCCACGGCCCAGTGGAGCTCCCGGTAGCGATGCGCGACCTCGAACATGGTCGAGCTGAAGCCGGCGAGCTGATCGCCGACCTGCTGGAAACGCTCGTCAACCGTCCCGGAGATCCACTCCGCCCCTCCATCGCCGGTCCCCTCGGACGGGGGAGCCGGAGCCGGCTCGCAGGCTGGCAGGAGGACCAGGGTGAGCAGGGTCAGGAAGGTGAGCACATGACGAAACTCTGGTCGGTTCATGGTCTGAGGGACCTGGAGTCGAGGTGCGAAGGGCCTGGGGGGTCAGCGCTTTTTGCGGGAGGGACGCGGACGCCCCTTCCCCTTCTGTCCACCCCGGTCCCGCTCCGGAGGGTCCGCCACCGGGTCGCGGCTCAATACGAAGATCAGCATGACGAGTCCCAGGAGGCCCATGAGGCCCGAGAACACCTGAGAGAGGGTCAGGTCCAGTACGACGGTCCGCTCTTCCCGGATGTACATCAGCCCGAACCGAATCCAGCCGTACGCCCCGATGAAGGACCATGTGAGGACCCCCGGGCGAGGACGGAAGCGCTCGCGGACGAGGAGGAGGACTCCGGCCAGGCCGAAATTCTTTGCCGATTCATAGAGCTGGGTGGGGTGTCGGCAGCCCTCGGGGGGAAACGCCATGTATTCGTTCTGCGAGTAGTCCACGCAGAAGGGCCCCTCCCAGGGGGTGCCGTACATCTCCGCATTGATGAAGTTGGCGATCCGCCCCAGGGCCAGGGCCAGGGCTACGGGGACGGCGATCCGGTCGGTGAGGCGGTAGATGCCGATGCCACGGGTCCGGGCGAACCAGGCCACGGCCAGGACGATCCCGAGGAGACCTCCGTGGAAGGCCAGACCCCCGCGCCACACCGCGATCCAGGCGGCCGGATCGAAGCCGTACCGGTCGAACTCGAAGACGAACACGTGGAAAAAACGCGCTCCCACCAGAGCGGCCAGGATCGCGATGAGGACGAAGTTCTCCGAATCCTCCTCGGTGAGGTTCCGGATTCGTCCCTGGCGGGCGGCGCCGCGAAGGGAAAGCCAGGTGAAGAGCATCCCCAGCATGTAGGGGAGGGAGTACCAGCGGATCCCGAACCCGTCGCCCAGGCGGAGGAGGAAGGGGTCGAAGTTGTGAATGATGGGGTCCACGCGCCCATCTCCTGTAAGGGGGGCCGGCGACCCGGGTTTCGGGTCCCGATCAGGAGGAACGCTCTCGGCCCGTCGGGCTCCTGTCAACCGAATGGTCCCGAGGGGCCTCCGGTCAGATTGCTAGGGGAGGACGTCGCACATCCGCTCTACCAGATCGTCCCAGTCCTGCAGTTTGTTGAGCACCGGGGCCCCGATGGGATGACTCGGTGCAGGCCCACCGGTGAGGAAGAGGACCCGGGAGGCCAGGTGTGGATGGCGCCGGGCGAGCATCTCATAGATGTTGGCTCCTGAAAGGCCGCCGCCGAGATTCAGGTCCAGCAGGACGATCTGGGGATCCCACCGAAAGAGCTCCTCGAGGAGCGTGCCCAACTCGTCCAGATGGGTGAGGCTGGGGGTCAGCACCCGAGCTCCCTCGCCGTGAAGGCGCCTGCGGAGGACCCGACGGATCGCCTGATCGTCGTCGATGATGGCGACCCTGACTCCCGGGGGGAGGCACCCCTTCTGCTCCACCTCACCCGGCAAGCGGCGCAGGGGGCTCGAGGGCCGTTGGAGGGGCACCTGGAACCGGAAGGCCGCGCCGCCCAGTTCTCCGGGTTCGGAAATCAGTTCGAGGCTTCCCCCCAGCTGGTGCGCTGCCCACCTGGCGAAGGAGAGACCCAGCCCCGACCCTCCCCCGGACCCTGCCACGAAGGGTGAGAAAATTTCGCCCCGGAGCTCGGGTGCCACCCCGTCGCCGTCGTCCTCCACCACGATCTCCACGATCCGTCCGGCATCGACACAGCACGCCGTGATGAGGATGCGGGACCGCGCGTGCCGGCTTGCGTTTCGCAGAAGGTTTCCCAACGCTCGGCTGTAGAAGCTACGTGGTCCGGGCACCTGGGTGTCCGCTGGAAGGGTGGTGCGAAGCGAGGGGGACACCCGAGGGGCTCCCGTGAGCCACCGATGGATGACTTCTTCCAGAAGGGGCTGGACCGGAGTGGTCACCTCGGGAGAGCGGGGTGCGCCCCGAACCTCATCCAGGATGTCGACCACCATCTTTCTGAGTTCCCGCGTCTCGGCCTGGATCCGAGCGAGCTCCCCGGAGGTGGAGCGTCCCAGGGCCGACTCGGTGCGGGCCACGGCCACTCGTCCTTCCAGCACGGAGAGATGACTCCCGAGGTCGTGCAGGAGTTCGGCAGAGATCTTCCCCAGCGATTCCAGTCGCCCGGGGGTCGATTCCTCCCCTCTTCGCGGGAGCGGTGAGGAGAACTCATGCCTCACCTTCCCCCGGTCCGGCTGATCCTTCGTCACCGTTTTTCGGCCCGGTCGTCCCGAAGGCGGGCCAGCTCCTCGAAGAACGCCTTCGATACCGTCTCGAAGCCGCCCATCTGGCGGAGCTGGGTGGGTGTGTAGGGAACCACGGAACGGATGGCTCGGCGCAGGGCCTGGTCTCCGGAGTAGCCGCAGGCGAGCCCCACGCTGAAGACCGTATGCCCTGGATCGTCGAGAAGGGCCGATGCAAAAAGGACCCGCAGCCAGAGGAGGAGCCGACGAGGGTTCGGGAGCTGTGAACGCTGACACCAACGAAGAAGGGTGGAGGGTGAGAACCCCAGGGTTCGAGCCAGGTCCTTCGGGTGGCCGCCCGACATGATGGTGTCCACGGCCGCGTCCATGAGCGAACGAGCCCGCCCTGTGAGAGGCACTCCGAAGTCCTGAGTCAGAAGTCGACGCAGATGCTGTGCTCGGGCCGTGAAGAGCCGTCTACGGATCGCCTCCGAGCTCACGTCCTCCTCGACCTGGAGGATCTCCGCCACCCCCCAGTCACCCAGGAGCCAGACATCCCGATATCGAGACGGATTCGTGTCCAGGGCGGCGATCACCGTGGCGGAGGGGAACGCCTTCAGCACGTTGTAGAGGTGAGGCGACGGTCCTCCGGTCCTCCCCTGCCCATGGTAGGGGTCGACGAGGACGACGGCGGCCGGAGGAGCCGCCGACACCGCATCCCGAAGGTCAGCCCACTCGGCCACCGTGGCCATGTGAAATCGCTTCCTCGAGACCTTGTGGAGCCGGTCCCGTAGGAGACGGTCCGGGTGCAGAACGATGAGTGGACGGGGTGCTGTCTTCATAATTTGACGGAATCTGTTATGAGTCTGACGGAATATGAGTGGGCATCCCGTACGGGTTCCCCCGACATTTCATATGACTTTTTCACGAGCAGTCCGCTTTCCCCTTCGTTTCAGGAGCCTCACATGCGCTCGATTCGCTTTGTCGCCATCCTCCTCGCCCTCGGTTTCGCCGCTGCCTGCAGCGACCTCGGTCCCACCGCCGTGCAGGATGGATGTGATCGAAACACCCAGGTCGATTGTGATGGCAGAGACGGCTACATCGGTTCCGATACCTGAGCTTCGAAGGGATGAACGTCAGGCGCCGGCGGGCTGGCCCTCCTGCAGGGACCGCAGGAGTTCCCGGGCCAGCTCGTCGGCGTCGTCGGTCGCCGGGGCCACCGCGCCACTCTGAGAACGCTGGGCCAGCGCAGCCTGTTCGGCCTGGATCGACTCGAGGAGCGCTTCGGCCTCGAACCGGACCAGGCTTTCTCCCCGCCTGCGGGCCATCGTCTCGGCCCGCAGGGCGGCCGCTCGAGCCTGATCAAGGCGGCCCAGCGCCATGGCTCCTCGAGCCACTTCGGCCCAGGCGTCGGCGATGCCGGGGCCGTCCCACCATCGATCCAGCTCCGCCTGAGCCCAGTCGAAGGCGTCGGTGTCGCTCATGTGCCCTGCCGCCCGGGCGATGGAGCCCAGGGCGATCCCCCGGCATGAGTCCTTGACGCGGTCCACCGTCTCCCGCAGCACGGGGAAGGCATGCTCGAAATCTCCCCGCTGCATCCAGAACACGGCGATGTCGTGAGCCAGGTGGGGGAGACCTTCGTGCTGAGGCCCGAAGGCCTCGAGAGCGCGGCGAGCGTAGGCCAGGGACTTTTCCGACTGACCCGCCTTGTCTTCGAGAATGAAGAGATCCTGAAGGGCCAGGGCCTCCATCTCCCGGAGGCCCTGCCGTACGGATCTTCGGAGGGCCTTGGCGTAGCTGCGTCGAGCCGCGGGCAGGGCCCCGCGCCGGAGCATCATCTTCCCATGACCCAGGTAGGCTCGCACGTAGGTCTCCCAGTCCCGGGATTGCCGTGCGAGTCCAATGGCGCGGTGGAGCCAGGATTCGGCGCGGGCATACTGGGCCAGGTCTCGGGTTGTCCGGCCGATGGCCAGGGCGAAGCGTGCGTTGGCGGGGCAGCAGAGAGCTGCGGCCTGAAGGAACTCCAGAGATGTCCGAGGAGCATCCGCGGCCTCGGCCCACCCTGAGACGCGACGACATGCCACCCCCACGGCCTCGGAGTCCGCCCGCTCGGGGCTCACGACCACCTCGGCCAGGACCTCCATGGCATCCTTCAGGTCTCCGGCTTCGTCGGGAACCGCCGACATGACTTCAAGGAGTCGGCGGCGCCCGGCTTCGGCGTCGAACAGGTCCTTGCGTTCACTGGGAGCCACCTGGGACCAGAGGAGCACGGACCGGAGCGTCTTCCACAGAACCCCGCCCAGTTCACTTCGGATCTCGGAGAGAATGGATAGTCCCTCCGGACCCGGCGATTCGGCGTCTCGGAGGAGTGGGGGAGGAATGCGCCAGCGGCGTTTCACCTCCGAATCCGGTCCCTTGAGTTTGGCTCGCGGCATGCCCCTCCTCCTGGATGAAAAACAACGAAAACAGATGGATTACACGAAAATAGAATAAATTCAAGCTAAAACACCCCCACCCCCCCGTCCAGCGGAATCCTGGTGTGCCCCGGAAGAGCCGGATCTCGTACCGGCCCATTGCCCTTTGCGCACACAACCGCAACTCTCGGGGATGATCGGGCGGCTTACGCAGCCCGACGAGTGGCCGGATCCGAAGTGTCAGGGACCGGCCGGTCCGGCAAGTGACTCTTTACAGCAAGAAGTGAACCTCGAGAGGAGGGGTCAGTGTCTGAGGCGAGGTCGGATGGTGCGGCGCGGTCCGGGGCGACGGGGTGGGCGGACCGGATTCTAAACTTCGTGGAACGGACCGGAAACCGGCTCCCCGACCCGATTACGCTCTTCGTGATCCTCATGGGGATGGTGCTGGTGGCCTCCTGGCTTTCGTACATGCTGGGGGCCGCGGCCACCCACCCGGGGACGGGTGAGGAAATCCGGGCCGTGAACCTCCTGACTGGGGACAACATCCAACGCATCCTGGTGGAGATGCCCCGCACTTTCACCGACTTTCCCCCCCTGGGTCTCGTGCTGGTGGTGATGATCGGGATCGGGGTCGCCGAGCGGACCGGACTCATTGAAACGGCTCTGAAGGCCTTCGTCCGGTCCGTGCCTGGATGGCTGGTCACCTTCGCCATCGTGCTGGGCGGCCTTCTCTCGTCGCTGGCGGTGGATGCGGGCTACGTGGTCCTGATCCCCCTGGGTGCGGTGATCTTCCACGGAATGGGGCGTCACCCCATCGCGGGGCTGGCCGCTGCCTTCGCCGGTGTGTCCGGCGGGTTCTCGGCGAATCTCTTCCTCACGGCCCTGGATCCCCTCCTGGCCGGGTTCACCGAGCCGGCGGCGCAGCTCCTGGATCCGACCTACCGGGTGGACCCCACGGCGAACTGGGGTCTCATGGCGGCGTTGGTGCCCGTGTTCACCCTGGGAGCCACCTGGGTCACGGAGCGGATTCTGGAGCCCCGCCTGGGCGAGTATACCGGAGGGCTGGAGGTGGAAGAGCAGGAATCGCTGACCTCCGAGGAGGTTCGGGGACTCTGGGCCGCGGCGGCGACGGTGCTCCTGACCCTGGCCGTCATCGGTTGGATGGCGATTCCGGTGGACGGCGCCCTCCGGGGTGACGACGGGGATATCGCACCCCTGCTCTCTTCCATCGTGGCGCTGATGCTCTTCGTCTTCTTCCTGCCCGGCCTGGTGTACGGCCTGGTGACGGGGAAGATCAAGAACGATCGCGAGGTGGCGGCCATGACATCGGAGACCATGGCATCCATGGGCGCGTACATCGTACTCGCCTTCGTGGCCGCCCACTTCATCGCCTTCTTCAACTGGTCGAATCTGGGGCTGATCGTGGCCATCAGCGGAGCCAGCGGTCTCGAGGCGGTGGGATTCACCGGAATCCCGCTCGTGGTCTCCTTCATCTTCGTCTCGGCCACCATCAACCTCTTCATCGGGAGCGCGTCGGCGAAGTGGGCCATCATGGCGCCGGTCTTCGTGCCCATGCTCATGCTCCTGGGCTACTCACCCGAGCTGACCCAGGCGGCGTACCGGATCGGGGACTCCTTCACCAACATCCTCACCCCCCTGCTGCCCTACTATCCTCTGGTCATCATCTTCGCCCAGAAGTACGAGAAGGACATCGGGCTCGGGACCCTCATCTCGGCCATGCTTCCCTACTCGGTGGTCTTCGCCCTCACCGCCATCCCCATGCTGGTGATCTGGATGGTGTTCGGAATTCCCCTGGGGCCCGGCGCTCCCATGGAGTACCTTCCGTGAGAGCCTGTTGGAGCACTGGAATGATCTTGGCGAGGTGGCCTGGCGCGGAAGAGCACGGGGGCATCTCAGGGCGCCCGGCCCGTGGAAACCGGAGATCATCGGGCGCGGCCGCCACCACCTCCAGAACCGCCTCCAGAACGGCCGCCACCACCGGAACCCGAACTGCTGTTCCCCGAGGGCGAGGAGGTCATGCTCCGGCTGGCCGATGTGGACAGGCTGCGCATCTTCGATGAGAACGCAGTGGCCCGGAAGGTCGAGCGGGAGACCGAGGAGCCCCGGTACCAGTCCGGGGGCTCCCGGTAGAGGTCGTCGAAGGCCCTGGACCAGCGGTCCTCCACCTGGAAGGCCATGGCGTACGGGAGGTACTCCTCGAAGAGCTTGGGAGACGTGATCATCCGCTTGTACCGGTCCGACTCCACCCGCTCCAGGAACTCCTTGAATCCCAGGGAAGCTTCCAGCGCCCGGACGCCGGATTCGGTCCTGGCGCCCATGGACCGGGCGAAACCCAGGACGATGAGTCCGCTCAACGCCAGTCCCGCTCCCAGCGGGATGGGATCCGGCGCCACCGACAGGAGAAAGGGAGGAGGATCGCTGGCCAGGCCTCCGAGGACCAGCCCGGAGACCAGGACCACGACCCCGATCCCGGACCACTGGGCCACGACCTGATCGGGCCTTCGCTCGTAGATCCCCTTCTCCTTCAGTCGGGCATAGATTTTCTTGCGAATCCCGTCCATGTGCTTGTAGAACCGGTTCTCCAGATCGGAGAGGGAGACGGACCGCAGCGGCTCGCTCTCCTTCGTTCCGGCTCCAACTCCGGCGGGGCCAGATTCCCGGTCAGGATTCGAATCGCCATCGGATCCCAGCATGGCCCGGATCCCCATGCGACCCTCCTCATTCGCCGCCCCTCCGAAGAGGGCCTTGAGACCGGAGAGGGCGTCGCTGACGGAGGGGGTAGCGGACTTCGGGGGGAAGAGTCCGGCCAGGTAGGCCCGTTCGTGGGGTCTGAGGTCGGACCATTCGTTCCTGGGTCGGCGCTGGTGGAAGATATACTCGGTGGTGCTTCCCAGGCCCAGGAACCGCTTCGACTCGTTTTCCTCGATCGTCAGATACCCCCGGACCGCCAGATCCACCAGGGTGGCGGTGATATCGTGCATTTCGGCCTTGTGGTCGACCAGCGTGCCCACCTCGGCGGGTGACAGGTCCTCCGGCGGTTCGTACTGGACCACGATGGAGCGCCGGGTTGGATCGCGCCCCTTCCGACGCCAGGTCGTGAACATCCCGAAGAGGGCAACCAGCGGAAGACCGAGGGGCCAGAGCGCCCGGACCCGGTCCAGGCCGCGGGAGAGCGGTCCAGGCCTGGTGACGACCCCCGGATCCCAGATCGTGGATATGGTGAGCCCCTCACCAGGACCGAATTCCCGGGTGCTTCGGACCTCCACCTCCCGACCGGCGACGCGGGTCTCCACGGCTTGCTCCTGGGAGTCGGCCCGGCCGGTATAGCCCCAGACCTCCACGCTCTCCACCCCCTCGGGGAGTTGGATCCGGGCGATGGCCGACTCGATGGGCATCTCCCAGTCCGTGCCCGTCACATTCCAGTAGAGTTCGTCGTGATAGCCTTCGTCGGCCCCTTCGGCGAAGAAGCGGATTGCCCCCCGGATCCGGTAGTGGAGGGCGATCCGGCGGGTGGCGTCGACGGCGTCGGGCACGTGGATGGCATAGCGTCGTCCCCTGCTGATCCCTTCCTCCTCCACCCTCAGATGCCGCCCCGCTCCGTCGGTGATCGAGTCCATGGTGAGCCGAAGGGTGGCGCGCCGACCCTCGGCGGTGCGGTGGTCCAGGAAGAGGTCTCGCTCCACGATGCTCCACCGCCCGGTGAACCGAACGTCGATGGACTCGGTCACCCTGAGGGTCCCGTCCGGTGCCACTTGGATGCGGGTGTCGAAGGTCTCGATCGCCACGTCCCGGGCCTGGGCCTGGAGCTGCGCCGGTCCCGATCCGAGTCCGAAGGCGCCGGACTCCATGCCGGGAAGAAGGCAGAGCGCCAGTCCTCCGAAGAGCAGTCTCGAGAGGAGCTGGAAACCGCCGGTGGATGTGCAATCGGAGCGGGTCATGAGATCTCCCGAGGAGGCGGTCAGGGGGACGTCGGGGAGTGCAGGGATTCGGGCTCCCGGGTATCCGATCCCTCCACCTTCCGCTGGAGCTCCCGAAGGCGTAGGGCCAGCTCGGCCTGTCGCTCCAGGAGCTTCTCCCGAAGATCGGACCGGCCCTTCAGGAGAAGGATCCGGCGGAGATCCGAGGCCGCATCCTGCCAGCGGTCACGGATCGCCAGTGTGAGGATTCCCAGCACCGGGAGAACGATGAGGGCAATGAGCGCTGGTTGCCAGCCCACGAGTTCCCGGAGGAGGGCGGCCAGGGCGAGGATCCATCCGCCACAGGCGGTGGCGCCCCCAAGGACCTTGTAGGTTGCGCGCTTGTCCGGCGGGAGCTGGTACCGGGGCTCGGCCCAGCCGACCAGCCGGTAGGGGAGGAAGAAGATGATGGCGCCCACGATGGCAAGAGGTGCAGCCAGGCCGAAGAACACCAGGTTCTTGACGGTCCACCGGGCCGCCACTGCCGCTCGCGGAACCTGATGCAGGTCCGCGGGCTCCAGGCCCAGGGTGTCCAGGACCCGAGTGTGGCGTAGGATGTCGCGCGAAAGCTCCTCCTGGACCTCACCCTCCCGGGCCCGGGCCGCATCCAGGATCGATGCGGTGCGCCGCATCCGTGCCAGCCACCGGACGGGGTTCTCGGATCGACCGCGTCCGTATTCCGCATGATGGATGGCTTCGGCTCCCTCGACGATGGGGAAATCCTCCCAGCTCTCCAGATTCACCGTCACGCGGGAGAGCCCCTCGTGGATCCGCCGCGTAAGTTCGCGGACCGCCTCCGGGTCCTCCTCCCCTCGCTTCGCCAGTTCCCCCCAACGGATGGGTCGTCCCACCAGGAGGAGGGCCTCGGACCGGAAGCGCTCCTTCCCCCCGCGGAAGGTGAGGCCCACCGGCAGGATGGGGAAGGCGCCGGCCCCCTGCTGTGCCGCTCCCAGGGCGATCCGGGCCGCCCCCGTCTTCAGGGGTGCCAGGGAGGGAGCGGAGTGGCTCAGCCCCTCGGGGAAGACTCCCACGGCATCGCCTCCCAGAAGGGCCTCATGGGCGGCGGCGAACATTTCCCGGTTCCGGGCCGCCCGCTCGCTGGCGTCCGCCGAGGGCAGGGGATCCTCACGTCGGAGGACGGGGATGGCGCCGGAGCCACGGATGAGCCAGCCGATGCTGCGGAGTTCGAAGAGGGCGGCCCTGGCCAGCCACCGTACCGGCCGGTCGGCGGCGATGGCCACCAGCGCTGGATCCAGGAGTGAGTTGGGGTGGTTCGCCACCAGGAGCACGGGCCCGGAGCGGGGCACCTGGGTTCCTGCGACCGAGATCCGGTAGTAGGTCCGGGCCGCGAAGGTGGTGAGCCGGTGGGTGTGGCGGTGGAGCCAGGAATCAGGCACGTGCTCCCCCCTCGTCAACAGCTTCGCGGGCCCCGGATGAAGAGTGGCCCCCTCCCGACGGCTCCGGGTTCAGGGCTCCCCCCTGGCCAGAGACGCAAGACCCCGTCGCGGTGGTGCACTCCGGTTCGTCATCAGTGCTCCAGAAAGAGTGATCGCCGCTGCCTCCAGTGTCAACGAAGGGCGCCGGACGGGCGATGTCCGATCGGGGCTCAATTCCCCTCGAGGAGGGTGCGGATCTCCGGCGGAGGCTCGAGCGCCTCGGGTCCCGCGTCGTCCACCTCCACCGACTGGATTTCCAGGACCTGCTCCATGCCCATGGTCTGCTGCACCATCCGGGTGGGCAGCATCATCCCGTGGAACTCGGCGTAGTCGTGATAATCGGTGACTGTGGGCACCTCTCCCATGTCGCTGATCTGCACGTCCTCGGAGCGGAGCAGTAGACCGGTCTCAGCAGAATAGCAGTCGAAGGATTCCCGCCCGGAGCGCCAGACCAGCCGGACCCGATAGCACGCCTCCCCGTTCACCTCGATGGCCTCGACGGTCTCCCGCTCAGGCACCGCCTCCGGATCTCTCAGGGTCGCGGCGAGGAGGGAGCGTTCCTCCATCTGATCCAGCTCCTCACCTTCCATGAGTTGGGGTCCGGTCATCTGGTTCATGGACCATCCCACCTCTCCGTCGAAGCCCACCATGAGCTCGCCCATTCCGGGGATGGTCGAGGTCATCCGAGACCCCACACCGGGGAGCTGGAGGAGCTCGAAGTCCCCGGCGATCCCCATCCCAGGAAGGGACATGGCCCCCGAGGTCCGGATGGAGGTGGGATCGCTATGGGCGTCCCTCCCCCCGATGGCCTCCACGTATCCGGCGATGAGGTCGTCGGCCGGGGGCAGCTCCTGGCCCGAGGCCAGGAGGGGCAAGAGGAGAAGGAGCCCGAGGGCCTGGAGGGTTCGCTGCGTCATGGAGTTGCCTCGTTGGAGGTTGGAGTGGCGCTGGAGATCCACCTCAGCGCCGCTTCGAGTACAGGGTCTCCCCCCTCGAGCAGGGAGGCTCTGGACAAAGGGACTTCGGTGTCGGGCAGGACTCCCCTTCCCTCGAGCCGGACCCCATCGGGACCGGTGAAGTCGGCCACGGCATGCATGAGTCGATCCCCGCTGGGGAGCTCCGTGATCACCGCGGGGAGGACCTGGCCGGCGGAGGTCTCACCGAACACCCGAGCGCGTTCGAGGGCCTGGAGACCACCCGCGAAGATCTCCGTGGTGCTCCCGGACCCCCGGTCCAGGAGGATCGCCACCGGACCGGTATAGGGAGATACCCTGCGCCCGTCCGGGGCGATCCGCTGCGGGTTCACCACGAATCGCATCGTGTTTTCCCGCGTTGTCATGGTGCCCAGCTCCACCCGCTCGTCGATGAAGTGACCGCTCACGCCCATGGCCATCCCCCCGACCCCGCCGGGATTTCCCCTGAGGTCCAGGATCATGCCGGCGGCCTCCCGGTGCCGATCCACGGCCTCGGCCAGTGGCGAAGCCAGCTGCGGGAACCATCCGTTGAATCGAATCAGAGCCACCGGCTCCACGAGCTCCGGCCGGTGAAGCTCCTCATCGTGGAGCTGGAGGCGAAAGGGGGGGAGGTGTCCGAACTGAACCACCTCGCCTGGGGGAGCGGTCCACTCGAGTTCCACGGTCTTCGCCCGGTCATCTTCACCCACGACCTCGAGCGTCACCCTGTCGCCCACGGGTCCCCGGAGGTGCGCCGCGAGGAGGCCGTCGAACCAGTGGTCCGGTGGGAGATCGTGCTCGCCGGCGGCCTCTCCCACCGCCTGGGCGACGATCTCGGTGAAGGGGCGGCCGTCCAGGGCGGCCACGAGCATCCCCGGCCGGATCCCCGCGTCCCGAGCCGGTCCAACGTCATCTACGCGGGCCACGAGGGCCTCCTGGTTCAGCCAGCGCACCTCCAGGCCGAGCTCTCCGGAGCCCGACTGGACCGCCTCGGGATCCGAGGCGGTCCGGGGGATCAGGACGAAGTGGGAGTCGCCCAGGCGATCCAGCATGGCCCAGAGGACCTCCCGCAGCTCTGCGGCGGAGTTGGCAGCGGCGGCCAGGGGACGGAGTTCATCCCGGACCCCCTCCCAATCGAGTCCCTCCATCTCCGGATCGTAATGCGTGTCCTGAATCCGGGTCCATGCCATCTCGAAGGTGGCCTCGGCATGGAGGGAGTCGGGCGCGGGGACGCCGAACCGCACCAGCGACTCCATCGCGCTCGAGGACCCTCGGGGACCCGCTGGAATGAGGGCCACACCACTGGACTCGAGCGCGGGAATTCCCTGAGCGTGCGCCGGAGGGCAGGCGAAAGCCAGTGCCGCGACCAGGACCGAACCGAGGAGGGCGATGCGGATCATGGGATCATGAGGTCGGAGTGGGGGGAGTCGGACAGGGCACCTGAATTCGGGGCCCCGACAGCGCGCCGCCGCCATTGCCGTCACCCCGGTCTACGTAGCGAGCGTCCAGGAGCTTTACCTGGCAGGCCGGGCCCGGACCCGCATCGATCCGGAATATGGGGAAGCGGGCCCAGGTGAGGTACCGCTGGGCCTCCGGGTGTTCCGTGGCGGTGGCGATCATGGCCCGGGTTTCGGAATCTCCGGTGACCTCCAGACGGGTCAGGAGCTCGTCGTTCCAGTCGACCCGTGGTCGACGGTTCCAGCGGAATTCCCCGGTCCGGTAGGTCTCCGCCTCCTGCACCACGACCTGGGCACCGAAGGGATCGGCGGGAAGGGGCCCGACCATGAGGGCCTCCACGACCTCGCTCCCTCCGGCCTCGTCCACAACGATGGAGTTCACCATTGAGCTCTGGCCCACCATGCCGACCAGATACAAGCCGGCTCCGAGGAGGCACAACCTGACGATCCCCTGAGCGTCGTTCGACCCGGGTCGATGGCGGACTCGAAGGAGGATCCACACCCCGATCCCTGCGATCCAGAGCACCCGGGCCCACCCCGGTACCATCTCGGCCAGGAGGACCGGCACGCTCAGGACCAGGGCCAGGAGGGCCCAGAGGATGCGGATCCCTACCCCTGACGACCAGAAGAGGAAGGTGGGGCCCACCAGGAGAAGCCAGAGCCAGGGGTCCATGATGAAGACCGCGTCTCCGTAGCTCCAGCGACCGTCGAAGGGAAGAAACCACCGCATTCCGTATGTGTTGAGCCAATCCAGGGCCGGGTGGGTCCAGACGCCGAGGGTGGCCAGAGCCCACAGGGGAAGGGCGCGGGTGGGCTCGGCGTCGGGCCGGCGCCGGCGCCGGATCCAGCGATCCCATCCGAGAACGAGGGCCGTGACGAGGACCGGGAGCACCAGGAGGGCCGGCACCCCGTGGGTGAGGCCGCGGCGGAGTTCCAGGGAGAGATAGGGGGCGCCGAAGCTCGTGAAGATGTCGATGTCCGGGGCGTTGGCCGCCAGGATCAGTGTCGGGGTGGCCAGAGCCGTGGTCCGCCGGAGACCGGCGGCGGAAAGGCCCGCTCCCACACACGTATGTGTCAGGGGGTCCACGGCGGCATCCTTCTCCGGCTCGGTTCGGTTCGGTTCACGGGCTCTCCGGTGGGGTCTTCACTTCTTCATTGGGCTTCTCGGGTCTGGCTTCCCGGCGGGCCTCTGTCTAGTGTAGAGGCGCTGATCGGCCGGGCTTTTTCCGGCGCCGCTGGTTCGTGCTCATCCTTCCCGCAGGTGTACACATGACTCCTTCGTCACCCCGTCCCTCCGACGACGAGCTGGACGCGTTCATCCAGACCCGCCTGAACCTCCTTGGGGTGGATCTGGGGGTGTTGCCCGACGACGATCCCTCCGCCCCCGCCGACCGGCGAAGGGTCATGCAGGCGATCCGAAGAGTTCTTCGGGAACAGATGCCCGAGGTCTCCGACTATCCCCTGGACCCCATTGAGGTCCCTCCGGTCCTCTATCCAGCGCACCTCCCGGAGGTGCGCCGGCCCACCCTGGTCCAGGCGGAGAGTGGCACCGGGCAGGAGGGTGAAGGATGAAGGGGGGCGACGGGGATCGCACGGAGAGCAGCCTGCCCCAGGATGCGTTGGTGGACCGGCGGGATTTCGTCACTCGGATGGGGGCCCTGGCGGCCATGGCTGCCCTTACCGGCTGTGCGGTGGGACGGGAACCCACCATCGCACCCGCCGCGCCGGCCTCCCGCGCCGACGCCCAGGCCTTCTTCCGGAGCCTGCCCCGCCCGGAGTTGTCGGCCGGCCGCGTGACCGATCCGGCGGAGCTCACGGCCTGGGAGGCCGGTGCCCTTCTCCGGGACGGCGACCTGGGCGCGGTGGAGTATCTGGAGGCCTATCTGGACCGGATCCGTCGGTGGGACGGAGTCTACCGGGCCTTCAATGCCGTGACCGAGGATCGGGCCAGGGCCCGAGCCCGGGAGCTGGACTCGACCCCGGCCACCGAGATCCTCCATGGGATTCCTCTGGCCATCAAGGACAACATCCATACGGCCGGGGTTCCCACGACGGTGAACTCCCACATCTTCCGGGATCTGGTTCCCGAGGAAGACGCGATGGTGGTGACGAACCTCATGGCCCGGGGAGGGGTCATGCTGGGAAAGAGCCAGCTGGGCCCCCTGGCCACCACTCGGGCGCTGACCCCGGATGGGGAGATCACCACGATGAACGCATGGGCTCCAGGGGATCCTGAGGTGAGCCCAGGAGGGTCCTCGTCGGGATCGGCGACGGCTGTCATGGCCCGCCTGGCCTCCTCTTCCATCGGGACCCAGACCGGCGGTTCCATCACCATGCCCTCCATGGCCCAGGGCACCACCGGCCTCAAGCCCACCTTCGGTCGGGTCTCGCTTCATGGCGTGGTTCCACTCAGCTACACCCGGGACCATGTGGGTCCATTGGCCCGTGATGTGCGGGATGCCGCCCTCATGATCCAGGCCATGGCCGGGGTGGATCCCCGGGATCCTCGGACCGGAGGACTCCCACCCGTGCCCGACTTTCTACGGGCCGCCACTCCCGTGAGCCGTGGGGGCCGGCCTGTGGTCCGGTGGGAGACCCGCCTCGGGGTGCTGCCGGGGTGGACCGACGCGGACGGAGAGACGGGGGAGAATCGGAGGGCCTTCCTCCGGGTGGCCGAGGAAGCCGGGATCGACCTGGTGGAACTGGTGCCTCCGCCGGCCTGGGAAGAACTCACTTCGGGTGCCTTCAACGCCCTTCGCCTGGTGGAACGCACCGAGCCCTTCCTCCCCTACCTGAAGGAGGATGTCCGCCTCTTCGGGCCGACCATCACCTCCTTCATGAGCGGGCTCTTCGTCTCGGGCGACGAGTACCTGAAGGGACAGCGGGCGAAGCTGGCCCTTCTGCGCCTCGTCATGGACGACTTCTTCTCGCAGTGCGATGTGGCCACGATGGAGAGCCACATCCCCTTCGACATGATCGGGTGCCCCCTGTTGGCCCTCCCGGCAGGGACCCGGGTGCTGCGGGGACGCACCCTGCCCGGTGGGGTGCTCCTTGGAGCGCCTCCGTTCGGAGAGGAGCGCCTCCTGGCTCTGGGCGTGGCTGTGCAGGAGCGAAGTGACTGGCACCGCCGGAGGCCCGCCGACCCGTCGGAGGCCGAGGAAGCCCGCATGACCGGGCCGGGAGCCCGCAGTCGGGGTCGTCTGGACGTCGACGCAGTGGAGCGCCAGGCTGAATGACCCTATTCGAAGCCATCATCCTGGGCATCATCCAGGGGATCTTCATGTTCTTCCCGGTGAGCTCCACGAGCCACCTGGTGCTCACCCAGCACTGGTTGATCCAGCAGGGCTCGGGGATGCCCTCGCCGGAATCGGCCGAGATGATCCTCTTCGATCTGGTGGTGCACCTCGGAACACTGGTCTCCATGGCCGTGGTCTTTCGCAAGAGCCTGGGTCATTTCCTGAGCCGTCTGTTCAGCGGTGCGCAGGTCCGGTTTCAGCGGCCGGGGAAGGCCGGTGCACGGGAGCGCCTGACCCTCAAGCTGGCCTTCATGGGAATCCTGGCCGTGGGGGTGACCGGGGCCGTGGGCTTTCCCCTGAAGGATCTCTTCGAGAGTGTGTTCGCTCGGCCGATCTTCATCGCCGGGACTCTGACGGTCACCGGGATCCTCCTCTACTGGACCGACATCCTTCCCCGCAGGACCCGGCGGCTTTCCGACATCGGACCCGGGAGCGCGGCGATCGTGGGATTGGCTCAGGGCCTCTCCCTGCTTCCCGGACTCTCCCGGAGCGGAACCACGATCGCCTTCGGACTCTTCGCGGGGATGAAGCGGCGGTGGGCGGCCGAGTTCTCCTTCTTCATCGCCTTTCCGACGATCATGGGCGCCTCCCTCCTGCAGGCCATCGAGGTGTGGCAGCTGGGGTGGACCGGGGGGGTGGGATTGACCGCGATGGCCGTGGGGTTCGGAGTGGCGGCGGTAGTGGGAATCGGCGCCCTCACGGTCGTGCTCAAGCTCCTGTATCGGGCCCGGTTCCGCTTCTTCTCCTATTACGTCTGGGCTCTGGCGGTCTTCGTTCTGGTGGGCCATAGTCAGGGATGGCTGGTGGATACGGGTCTCGTCGAGATCGATTCGCCCGTGCCCTGAGCAGCTTCTGACTCCTCGACCGAGGTGAACACCGATGCACCGACGCCCCGCCATCTCCTCGACCCTGCTTTCCGGACTGCTCCTGGTCCTCCTTCCGGTCTGGGGCTGTGTTCCCGACCGACCCGACCGCCTCGATTTCGTCGAGGATCCCGCCACGACGACCGAGGTGACCGGGGCGGCCGATCGGGCCGCCGCAGGCGGGTCGGATGAGGGTCCTCAGAGGGAGGAGGACCACCTCCACGAGCACGACCCGGGTCCGGAAGCTCTCGGAGAGGTGGGCCGGGTGGAATTCCCGGTGAGTTGCGGGCCCGAAGCGACGGCCTACTTCGAATCGGGGGTGGCCATGTTCCACTCCTTCTGGTTCCCTCAGGCCGACTCCGCGTTCCAGGCCGCGCTGGAACTCGATCCGGAGTGCGCCATGGCGGAGTGGGGCCGGGCCATGGCGCAGATGGGGAATCCCTACGCAGGCGCCATCCCGGAGGATCGGCGATCCGTGGCCATGGCCGCTCTGGATCGGGCACGGTCCCTCGACCCCCCCACCGAGAGGGAAAGAGGCTTCGTGGAGGCGGCTCGCCAGCTGTTCGGTGAGGGAGGGGATACCGACGGAGACCGGCGGCGGAGCTGGGAGCGCGCGCTGGAAGAGCTTCACCAGACCCACCCCGATGACCCGGAGATCACCATATTCCTGGGGCTGGCGCTCCTGGCAAACGCTCCCCCGGACGACACCACCTTCGTGCGCCAGCTCCGGGCCGCCGACCTCCTCGAGCCCCTCTTCGAGCAGCGCCCCGATCACCCGGGTCTGGCCCACTACATCATCCACGCCTACGACGCTCCGACCCTGGCGGATCGTGGGCTGGAAGCGGCGCTGAGCTACGCGGAGATCGCTCCCGCCGCTCCCCACGCCCTGCACATGCCCTCGCACATCTTCACCCGCCTGGGCATGTGGGACCGGTCCATCGAGGCGAATCTGGCTTCGGCCCGGGCGTCAGGGAACGACTGGGCCCGTGTCCACCCCTGGGACTACCTGGTCTACGCCTACCTCCAGCAGGGACGGGATGCCGAGGCGGCCCGGATCGTGGAGGCTGCGGAGGCTGCGGTCTCCCAGGCTCCCTCTCCGGAGGCGGCGGCCGGTGCGTACAACTGGCAAGCCATGCCGGCCCGTCTGGCGCTGGAAAGGGAGGATTGGGCGGGGGCGGCCACCCTGGAAATCCGCGGGGAGCGAGCCCACCAGAGTGTGGCCATCCGTCACTTCGCTCGAGGTGTGGGGATGGCCCGTACGGGCGATGTGCAGGGAGCCCGGGCCGAGAGGGACCGCCTCGCCGAGATCGAGTCGGCGCTGGATGACGCCGGGGAGAGCTACTGGGCACGGGTGGTGGAGGCCCAGGGGCTCGCGGTGGAGGGGTGGACCCTGGCCACCGAGGGGCGGTTCGATCAGGCCCTGGAGCGCATGAGCGCCGCTGCGGAGCTGGAGGAGAGGGTGGAGAAGCATCCGGTGACGCCGGGCCCTCTCCTTCCGGCCCGGGAGATGCACGGAGAGATCCTCCTCCAGGCGGGACGCCATGGGGAAGCCCTGGAGGCCTTCCAGCGCGTGCTGGAGCGAGAGCCCAACCGAGGGCGAGCCACGTACTACGCCGGTCGAGCGGCCCAGGCCCTCGGAGACGAGGTAGAGGCCGAACGATATCTGCGGGCGTACCGGGAGCTGACCGCCCGCGGTGACGGGACCCGGGGTTGGACGGCATCCAACCCCAGGTAGGAGGCCCCGGCGCTCAGGGCTACTCCTGAACTTCCTCCATCCGGTTCGGCTCTGAGCGGCCCCTTCCCCTGGCGATGCCTCCGTTTTCGGATCCTCCTGCCTGGTCCTTCTCGGGAGCTGCGTCCTCCACCGGGGTGGCCACGTGGACCAGGGCGTCGCCGCGGTTCACGTTGGGCTGGCGGGTGAGTCCGATGATCACACCCGATCGGTTCGTCTTGATCGGGAGCGTCCGATCGCCGAATGCGTCACGGATGACCCCGATGCGGTCACCCTTCGCGACCCGATCACCGGGATCGACGTGAATCCGCGCCAGCCCGCTCCGACCTGCCCGAATCCAGGCCGTGCTGCTGGATTCAATGGGGATCTCGGAGGGTGGGGGCGGGGCGGACTTCCGCATTTCCATCGCCTGGATTACCCGCAGCACCCCGGCGAAGCCGGAGTCGATGACGTGCCGTTCGAACCGATGGGCCTCGCCCCCCTCGAAGACGAGGACCCGACCCCCACGGGCCGTGGCTGCGGCCCGGAGGGAGCCGTCGCGGAGGCTGGCGTGGATCAGGGCGGGCGCTCCGAAGGCCCTGGCCAGCCGGGCCGTCTCCGGATCGGAGAGGTCGGCCCGGATCTGGGGAAGATTGGTCCGACCATCGGATCCCGTATGCAGGTCGATCCCCAGGTGGCACCCCGCCACGACCTCCCTCATGAACAGGTGTGCCAGCCGGGAGGCCATGGAGCCCCGGGAGGAGCCCGGAAAGGAACGGTTCAGGTCCCTCCGGTCCGGGAGATACCGGGATTCGATGATAAAGCCCTGGACGTTCACGATGGGGATGGCGAGAAGGGTCCCGGCCAGGCGACCCGGAGTCACCTCGCCCAGAACCTTCCGGACGACCTCGACACCGTTGAGTTCATCCCCGTGGATGGCGGCGCTGAGCCAGACGCGGGGTCCCGGACGGACGCCGTGGAGTACTTCGATGGGCAGGGTGAGCTTCCCTCCCGTGGCCAGGCTTCCGGCCGGAAGCTCGATTCGCTTCCGCTCGCCAGGGGCAACGGAGACCCCCGCTACGACCGCGGCCTCGTGCGCTCCCTCGTGGGGCTCGGGCAGGTTCATCCCGTGCCGACTCGACGCTCGATGAACTCGATGACCTTTCCGGCCACATCGACCCCCGTGGCGCCTTCGACCCCCTCGAGACCCGGTGAGGAGTTCACCTCGATGACCACCGGACCCCGCTCGGCCCGAAGCATGTCGACGCCGGCTACGGAAAGCCCCATGGTGGCGGCGGCGCGGATCGCCGTGCGCCGTTCCTCGGTGGTGAGTTCGATCCCCTCCGCGGTGCCCCCCTGGTGGAGGTTGGACCGGAAGTCCCCGGGGGCGGCTCGTCGGACCATGGCGGCGACGACCTTCTTTCCCACGACGATTGCCCGGAGGTCCTCTCCTCCCGCCTCCTTGATGTACTCCTGGACCAGGATGTTGGCGTCGAGCTGTCGGAAGGCCCCGATCACCGACTCGGCCGCCTTGCGGGTCTCGGCCAGCACCACCCCCACGCCCTGGGTTCCCTCGAGCAACTTCACCACCACCGGAGGCCCGCCGACCCGGTCGATGAGCCCCTTCGTGTGCCGGGTGGAGTGGGCGAAGGTGGTCGTGGGCAGGCCCACCCCCGCTCGGGAGAGGAGTTGCATGGAACGGAGCTTGTCCCGGGCCTGGGTGATTCCGTCGGATTGACCTGCGCTGAAGGTGCCCATCATCTCGAACTGCCGGACGACTGCAGTACCGTAGTAGGTATAGGAGGCCCCGATCCTCGGGATCACCGCGTCGAACTGAAGTTCCTCCTCGGTGGCGTTCCGGTCCGCAACCAGATCCTGATAGATCACCGAAGGTCGCTCCGCCGTGATGTCCATGTAGCAGCGGAGGTAGTTCACGACCCGAACGTCGTGGCCCCGCTCCTGTGCGGCCTCCATGAGCCGGGAGGTGGAGTAGAGAGAGGCCTTTCGGGACAGAATTCCGATCTTCAAGAAGGGGTCTCGGTTGGGGGGACGTCGGAGCGGGTGGAGTGGCCGGGCGGCTGGCCCAGGAGGAACGAGGCACCTGGATCCACCAGGCACCGCCCTCGGAGGGCTGTACGGCCCAGTAGCATCCGGAACCCCATCCGATCCCGTCGAGTCAGGGTCACCTCCACGGGCCAGCGATAGGGCCCCAGCCCCAGGGTGAGTTGGACCGTGGGACGGGGTTCGGACACCCCGCTGGAGCTCCGGACCTTCCGATGGTCCACCAGAGGAGCCCGGATCTCCACGGGATCGTCGTTGCGTCGCTGATGAGGGTGGAGGAGGAAACGGATCCAGCCCTCACCCCCGGTGCGGATTCGGGTGGCATGAAGGGCCGACGAGCGAGCTCCGGTGTCCACCTTGGCCTTGATGGGGGGCGACGAGGTGTCGGGAAGTGTGATCCACTCCCGCCAACCCACCAGAATCAGGCCGTCTTCGCGCCCTCCGGACTCCACGGGCTCCACAGGGGAGTTCAGGGGGTCAGCCTCATGGGTCATCGAACCTCGCTGGGCGCACGGTGGAGCGGTCGTATGGGGCCGAAATGCCGCCGAAGATAACGCCCTCAGCGATCCAGGACCACGCTACGTCGGCACTCCGGGCAGTGGTGCCAGCTTCGCCTGCGGACGTACGAAACACCGGGAGGTCGCGGGACTCTCGTTTCCTCCAGAGCGACCCGGCAGCGGGGACACTCGAGGGCGTGCCCCTGGCGCCGCCGGCGACGGAGCGCGTCGACCTCTTCGCGGGAAAACACTCTTCCTTCGCCTCCAGCTTCATGCATCGGTCACCCCTCCCCAACTCCCCGTCGGAACCGATCGCCGGAGCTCCGGGCGGGCGCTCCTGAAACCCCGCCCGTCTTCGATTCGTAGGGGGGGATGGAGCATAAACGGGCCTCCGGCACCCCGGGTGCGACTCCCGGACGGACGCCTACGATACCCATAGATGGAGAGACCGACATGAACGCGCTACTCAAGCTTCTGGGTCTGGGAGTCCTGGTACTTCTGGCCCTCCACGTAATCGGAAGCCTTCTGGCTCCTATCCTGATCCCCATCATCATCCTCTTCGTCCTCCTGTCGATCCTGGCGGTCCCGGTGGCCATGATCGCGGCCCTGGGCTGGTTCGTACTCTGGGCCTGGAGTCGCCTCGAGGGGCAGCCCGTCTGAGCCTCGGGACCCTTCTTCGAACGGGGGCGCCCGTGCCCTGAGTGCATGGGTGCCCCAGGGTCACTCCTCTGTGTTACCCCCTCTCCCAAAACAGTCCCGCAGGGTGGCGAAGGCCAGTAAATATGCGGGGTTTCACCGGATCGCCTCTCTTGACGCCCCCTGAACCTGCTCTTACCGTAGTTTCAAGCTCTGGCCGGGGACTCCGGATGGCTCGGCCGGGAATCAGGAAGGGCATCGCTCCGAGGAACGAGCTTCGGAGGTGCCTGCAGGGCGGTTCTTCGCTGATGCGCCGAATTCCTTCGGTCTCAGCGGTCCCCACATCATTATCCAATCGAGGAGTGACCCAGATGAACAAATCCGAGCTCGTGGATGCTTTGGCCGATGCAACCGGAATGACGAAGGCCGACTCCGGCAAGGCGATCGATGCCCTGTTCGACACGGACAGCGGTGTGATCGCCACGGCTCTCAAGAAGGGCGAGCGGGTCCAGATCACCGGCTTCGGCACGCTGGAGACCAAGCAGCGGAAGGCCCGCACCGGCCGGAACCCCCGGACTGGTGAGACGATCAAGATCCCCGCGACCAAGACTCCGAGCTTCCGGGCGGGGAAGGGGCTCAAGGACGCAGTGAAGTCCTGATCTGAACCCCCGTAGTTCCAGGGAGCGAAGGGGCCGCATCCTTACCGGGATGCGGCCCCTTTTCTTTTTGTCGGATCCCACCGATCCGTCAACTGGAGGCCGGGCCCCTGCGTCGACTCGGGGGAGCCCCGCGCCCCGACTTCTCCCCTCTCCCGCCTCCCGGTTTTTCCCCCCGTCCGTGGTCCCGGGCACCCCCGCGATCGAAATCGACCCGCACGCTGCGGCCACGGATCGAGGTGCCGTTCAGGGCCTGGATCACTTCCTGGGCTCGGTGGTCCTGCACGTCCACGCGGGAGAAGGTGTCCTTCACATCGATCCGGCCCACCTCGTCGCCCTTGAGACCGGCCTCGCCAGTGATGGCGCCGAGGAGGTCGCCAGGTCCCGCTCCGTCCTTGCTGCCCACGCTGATGAAGAGGCGCGCCCAGGCCGGTGGCCGGTCGCCGGGAGTCGATCCGGCAGTCGCTCCTCTGGCCGACGCGGCACTCCCGTCGGCGGCTCCCTGATCCCGGAGGAGGGCGGCCAGCGCCGCTGCCACCTCCACCCCCGAGGTCTCCTCGAGCAGTGGGTCCAGAAGGGTAACGTACGCGCTCAGGTCCCGTTCCCGGAGGGCCTGTCGGATCGACTCCCGGAAGGTCTCCACCTCCGCGAGCATGGCGGCTGGGGTGGAGCCCCGGTCCTTGAGCCGATACCCGGCTTCCTTGGCCAGCCGCCGGAGGTGGGGGACCTCGCGGGGCTCGGCCACGAGGACGCCAGTGCTTTGTCCCCCTCCGTGACGTCGGTCCAGGGTGTCCGCGTCCAGAGGCGGATCCAGCGAGAGAGTGGTGACGAGATCCACCGGGATCTCCTCCTCAGCCAGCGTCTTCCGGTCGGCCAGGGGATCCAGCCCCAGCCAGACCGGGACCGAGGGATCGCCAGGGGCGCCGGCGAGGAAGCCGTGAAGGGTGAGGAGGTCTCCCATGTCTGCGGCCCGGTCCTCGGAGCGGCAGAAGAGGAGCACGTGATGGCTCCCCTCGTCCAGGATCTGCGCGATGACTCCCACCGCCTCTCGCATGAGCTCGCCTCCCTCGGCCACATGGAGCTCCAGGACCCCTCGCTCCAGGGGCGCCTCGTCCGGATCTCCCCCCGCCGCGTCGCTGGGGATGAACACGGCCCTGCGGAGATGAGCGTCGATCCATTCCCTGACCATGGGCGAGATGGGGTCGGAGACGACGATCCCCTGCACGTTGCCCGCCTCCAGCGTCTCCAGCACCAGCTCCACTCGAGGCCGGTTCACCTCGTCGAGCAACATCGAAGCCCCCTCGATCACCAGCGCCTGGACCCCGTCCACCTTCACGTCAGCCGAGCGAATCGCCGCCTCCAGCGCCGCGGGGGTGGAGACGAGGATGTCCGCGTGGCCGGGGAGGGCCCATCCGTCCTGGAGGGCCGCGCATCGATGTCCGGTGGCCATCCCGAGGCGGGCGAGGGAGCGGGCGGTCCCTTCGGCGACCTCAGGAGTCGTGACGAGGACCAGCGCCACCGGTTGGCCCCCTCCAGGCTCGAGACGGCTCAGGAGGGCGGTGCCCCAGGCCACTCCGGCTCCGGCTCCGGGCCCGGCGCGGAGAACGGCCGGGTTGCCCCGGCGAAGGACGGGGATGGCGTCGGCCTGGAGCGAAGAAGGGATTTCAATCCCCTCGGCCGCCAGCGCTTCCACCAGTTCGGGCTCGAGGCCCAGGTCGTCGAAGGATTCCATTCAAATCCGTGGTCAGAGGTCAAGGATCATCCTGCGATGATCCAGATCAGGGAACTTCAATCTCAGGAGGGGTCACCGGAGCCGTCGCCGCCCTGATCCCCCTCCTCATAGGGGAGGAGGTTCAGGAACCGCTGGATCTCGTAGTCCATTCGGGAGGTGCGAAGCTGGTCCGTCTCCGCCACCACCTCCGTGTACATGGAATGGCGGTGTGCGTGGACGGAGACCGTGCCCTCCTCTCCAGAGTAGGTGACGGAATGGTCCGAAGACTTCTTCGGGGACAGCCCCAGCCGGTGGGGAAGAAATATCGCGGCCTCGCTCAGCACCCGAGAGGGGGAGGCGACCGTTTTCCGAACGTATCCAGCCATCTCGCGTTTGCTCCGTATCTTGGTATGGATCATGTGGCGGCCTCCAGGAAGGTGGCCACCTCGTCCGCTCCACTGAACCCCTCCAGCCGAAGATCCCTTCGGACGAGGGTGGGGACGCCCCGGATCTTCAGCCTCGCGGCCTCTTCCCGGGCCTCCCTGACCACCGGCTCGAAACGGTCCACGCCCAGGACCGTGCGGGCCTCGGCTGGATCCAGTCCGGCCTCCTCGGCCAGGCCGATGAGGACATCCACCCGTCCCAGGTCGAGGCCCTTCTCGAAGTGGGCCCGGAAGAGGCGGGAGTGAATCCGACTCTTCCGGCCCCTCACCTCCATGGCATGCAGGGCCAACTCGTGCGCTTTCCGCGTCCACGGAATCAGCGTGGGAGGGGAAAAGGGAAGGTCGAGGTCTCGTGCTTCCCGTGCCAGGGCCCGGGTCATCTGTTGCCAGTCCGTATCGTCTGCGGCCAGGAGGGAGGCGGGTGGGGGTCGCAGCTCCAGGGGGATCCACTCCACCCCCGTGCCTCCATCTTCACCCGGGCCGTCCAGCCGCCGCACCAGGAGTTCGTGGACCAGGTACGAGCCGGGGTCCACGAAATCGAAGTAGAAGTGGAGTGGGTCCGCCTCCTCGGTCACGGCCTGTGCGCTCCCTTCATCCCTCGACTCCTCCAGTCCACGTTCCTGGGTCCTCCGAAGTGCTTCACGCCGCGTGCCAGCCGTCGATCCGACCCGGCCGCCCGCTCCTTGTGTATCCTCTTGGACCCGTAATGTGCTCTGGACTCGGTGGGCGGATCAACTCCCGCCGTCTGGAGCCGCTGTGGAAGTTCCTTCTTGCTCCGCCCGAGGGGAGTTCGAGATATTGACCCATTCGCCCAAGCTCCCGTTCTCCTCTCCAATGCGTCCCCATGGTCTTCAGCTCGAACATCCAGACCCTTCGCCCCTCCGCCACCATCGCGGTGAGCACCCTGGCCAAGAAGCTCAAGGCCGAGGGAAGGGACATCATCGACCTCAGCGCCGGCGAACCCGACTTCCCCACTCCGGATTGGATCTCGCAGGGCGCCATCGACGGGATCAGAGGGGGGCGGACGGGCTACACTCCCGCCCCGGGCCTGCCCGATCTTCGGGAGGCGGTGGCTCGGGACATGGAGCGGCGCTCCGGGGCGGGATGGTCCGTGTCCTCCGAGAGCGTCATAGTGACCTCCGGAGCGAAGCAGGCGCTCTTCAACGCCTGCTTCGCCCTCTTCGGGCCCGGCGACGAGGTGGTCGTGGCCACCCCCTACTGGACCAGCTACCCTGAGATCGTCGGGCTGACCGGCGCCAAACCGGTCTTCGCGGCCGGGCCCCGGGAGGAGGGATTCAAGCTTGGCTCCGAGGCGCTGGACGCCGTGAGCGGACCTTCGACGAAGGGGCTCATCCTCTGCTCTCCCTCCAATCCCACGGGGGCGGTCTACACGCGAGACGAACTCGAGGCGGTGGCTCGTTGGGCCAGGGATCGAGACGTCTGGCTGGTCTCCGACGAGATCTATCGCCGCATCGTCTTCGAGGAGGATCAGGCCGCCGGGCTCATGGACCTGGACCCCGATGCCGTGGGACCCTACGTGGTGGTGGACGGGGCCTCGAAGTGCTTTGCCATGACCGGTTGGCGGATCGGTTACGCCGTGAGCCAACCGGAGGTGATTCGGAAGCTCTCGGCTCTCCAGAGTCACACCACTTCCAACGCCGCGACCCCCTCGCAGATTGCCGCGCTCACCGCGCTCTCCGAGCCCGAGCGCGCCGACGAGTCGATCCGCGAGATGGTCATGGCGTTTCGCCGTCGCCGCGACCTGGTGGTCCGGCGTTTCGGGGAAGCCCTTCCTCATATGGAGCTCGTGGAGCCCCAGGGCGCCTTCTACCTCTTCATCCGTGTGGACTCGGAGTACGGGGGCGAGGTGACCGATTCCCAGGCGTGGTGCTCCCGGGAGCTGGAGCGAACCGGTGTGGCCCTGGTTCCCGGCGTGGCCTTCGGTGACGATCGGTATGTGCGCCTCAGCTACGCCACCTCCGACGAACTCCTGGACGACGCGGTGGATCGCCTGGCCCGGGTCCGGAAGGGCGGCGAGTGAGCGAGGCGGCCCCGGACTCGACCGAGGGGTTCATCGCCCGACTCTTCGCCCCTGAGGACTCTGATCTGCGCCGGATCCGCGAGGCCATGGAGGCCGAGGGACTCCCCGACATCGCCCTTCCCGCCACCACCGCCCGGACGGTCCAGTTGCTGCTCCGCCTGATCGGGGCCCGGAAGGTCCTGGAGGTAGGCACCCTGGCAGGATATTCGGCGCTCTGGATCGCCAGGGCCCTGCCCACCGAAGGTTGCCTCACGACGATCGACCGGGATCCCGCGCGCAGCGAACTTGCGGGCCGACTTCTCTCCCGCGCCGGCGTCGGCGACCGGGTCGATCTCCGGGTCGGGGACGCCAGAGACCTGCTGGAGGAGCTGGGTCCTGACGGTGGGTGGGACGCGGTCTTTCTGGATGCCGACAAGGAGGGACTGCCCGAATACCTCACCGAAGCGCGACGTCTCCTTCGTTCGGGTGGACTCCTCCTGGTGGACAACGCCCTCTGGAAGGGCAAGGTGATCGACCCGGAAGCCTCGGACGAAGCCACGGTGGCCATACGGGAGGCGTTGGTGATCGCCGCAGGCGACCCGGCGCTCGACGCCACCCTCCTTCCGGTCGGTGACGGTCTCCTCGTGGCCCGGCGTTCCTGACCGGCGCCGAGACGTCACCGGCAGAGCTCCGACGCTCGCCAGGCGGGCCGATCCGACCCGGACTCCTGAGGGCGATCGTTCATCCCAGCGCGGCCAGCGACGCTCGCAGGGTGTCCAGGGTGCGCCCCACGTACCCGCCTCCGAAGAGGTTCACGTGGACCAGAAGGGGATAGAGCTGGTAGATCCCCCGCCTGAACTCCTCGTACCCCGGGGCCAGGGGAGCCGCCTCCCGGTAGGTGGTGTCGAAGCTGCGCCCGGGCGAGCCGAAGAGCTCCAGCATGGCGAGGTCCACCTCGCGGTGTCCTCGATAGACCGCCGGATCCACGAGGAACGGCGTGTTCGTCCGGTCCACCAGCACGTTCCCTCCCCAGAGGTCTCCGTGGAGGAGGGAAAGGCCGTCCTCCTCCCAACCGGACAGCCCGGTGGGAAGCACGTCCAGGAGGCGGTCCATCTCCGGGTCGACCTCGGCGGAGATCCGCCCCGCGTCACGGGCTCGCCGCCACTGTGGAAGGAGCCGCGCCTGGGCCCAGAAGGTGGGCCACGGGGTGACCGCAGGGTTGGGCTGTGGGAGGGTGGCGATCCACCCATCCTCCACCCAGCCCGGAACGGATCCCTGGGGGAGGGGCCGGTGGAGATGGGCGAGGCCGAGGCCGAGCAGGCGTCCTGAGGGCCGGGTTTCCCGTCCGGGCTCGACCCATTCCAGCAGAAGCCATCCCGGAGCCTGGGGCGTGCCGTCATCCCATCCCAGGACGCGTGGCACGGCCAGTCCCGAGCTCTCCGATCCCTCCGAGGCTCCGGGACTGTCGTCGGGCTCGCCACCCCCGCCCTGGATCCGTTCTCTCAGGGCGTCGAGGCCTCGGGCTTCGACGCCGAAGCGCGAGGGACCGGCTTTGCGGGACCACTTGAGAAAGGCCGGGGGGGCCGTCTCGAACTCGACTCGAACGGCAGGATCGATGCACCCGCCGCCGACGCGATGAAAGCCCCGGATCGGACCCAGGCGTTCGGTGACGGCTCGGGAGACCTCCGCCGGGATATCGGCTCCGGCGATCAACCCAGTCGACCCTCGACCTCGTCCAGGAGCGCCTCGCAGGAACGTCGGACGAGGCGGTAGACGTGGTTGAAGCCGTCGGGACCTCCGTAGTAGGGATCGGGGACCTCCAGGTCCTCCTCCGCCTCGGCGTCGAATTCCCGGAGAAGGTGAAGGTCGGCCTCGTCGTCTCCTCGGAGATCCTCGAGGTTTCGCAGGTTCTCCCGGTCCATGGCGATGACCAGGTCATAGACCTGGAAGTCCACCGCCTTCACCTGCCGAGCCCTCTGGCCTTCGAGTTCGATGCCGTGCTCCCGAGCCACGGCCACGGATCGCCGATCCGGCCCCTCACCGACGTGCCAGGCGCCGGTTCCCGCCGAATCCACCTTCACCCGGTCCTCGAGGCCGCGTTCGTGGATCAGATGGCGTAACACCCCTTCGGCCAGGGGCGAGCGACAGATGTTTCCGAGGCAGACGAAGAGTACGCTGAGGTTGCTGGTATTCTGAGCAGCCATGTTCGAATCTGGGTTGGAGTGGTCCACCCACGTCTCCGAGGAAGTTCGAAATGGGCGGAACGCAAGGGATACGCTAAACTATAACAAGCGGGCCATGAGGCGTCGGAGCGAATCCAGGCGTCAAAGCGTCGGGAGCGTCCCGGCCCAGGGTCCGCCAACATGTGATGGAGTCAAACTTGGACGAAGTCGTAACATTCAAGAGTCTCGGCCTCTCGCAGGAGCGCCTTGCCGCCATTGAAGCTCAGGGGTGGACCCACCCCACCCCGATTCAGCAGAAGGGAATCCCACCGGCCATGGAAGGTCGGGATGTCGTGGGGGTCGCCCAGACCGGTACCGGAAAGACCGGCGCTTTCATGATTCCCTCCCTCGAAAAGGTCGAGCCGGGGAAAGGCCTGCAGGTGCTGACCCTCTGCCCCACACGTGAATTGGCCCAGCAGGTGGCCGCAGATGCCCGCCTTCTCTCGAAGGGCACAAACCTCCGGGTCGCGGACGTGGTCGGGGGAGTGGGATACGAGCCGCAGATCGAGGCCCTGAGAGGCGGTTGGGAGATCATTGCGGCCACCCCCGGACGGTTCAACGATCACATGAGCCGCAAGAACGTGGATCTGACGGGGCTCAAGGTTCTGATCCTGGACGAGGCCGACCGGATGCTGGACATGGGATTCCGTCCCCAGATCGAAGATGTGCTCCAGCGGACCCCCCGTGACCGTCAGAGCATGCTCTTCTCGGCGACGATGCCCAACGGCGTCCACGCCCTCGCCCTGCGGATCACCAAGGACCCGGCCTGGATCGAGGCCACCCCCTCGGGCACCGTCGCGGATCTCATCGATGAACACGTCTACATGGTGAAGCCGGCGAAGAAGCCCGAGCTCCTCGTGACGCTGCTGGAGGACCCCGGGTGGGATCAGGTTCTGGTGTTCAGCCGTACGAAGGCTGGAGCGGACGCGCTCAGCGCTCGGCTGGGACGGGCCGGAGTGACGACCGACACCATGCATTCGGATCGACGGATGCAGCACCGGGTTCGAGCGTTGGACCGGTTCGCGACCGGAGAGGTGCGGGTTCTGGTCGCCACCGACGTAGCCCAGCGGGGCCTCGATGTGGAGGGGATTTCCCATGTGGTGAACTACGACGTGCCCATGGACCCCGAAGACTACGTCCACCGGATCGGTCGAACGGGCCGTGCCGGTTCGGCGGGCACCGCGGTGACCTTCGTGACCGCGGGGGAGCTGGGCTACCTGAGGTCCATCGAGCACCGGCTGGGCCGTGACCTGGATCGAACCTCCATGGACGGCTTCGACTACACGGGCGAATCCCAGGCCGCCAGCGGGAAGGATCGCCCCAAGCACCCCAGGAGCGCGGGCGGACTCGGCACCCGGTCCGCCGACGATCTCTCTGAAGAGGAGCTGCAGAAACTCCTTGGCTTTTCCAACTGACGTCCAAGCTGGCAGTCTCCCTTGATTCGAGAGCGCGGTGAGCTCGGAATCCTGGGGCTTCTGCTCCTCCTCGTCCCTGTGGCCTGCACCTTCGAGCAGAGGCCCAACGGTGACGAGCCCGAGGAGGAGGATCCCTCTGCCCATCAGGTGGAGGGCGAGATTCCCGACCCCGATACCTTCGGGCCCACGGAGGGCCCCCTCCAGACCCTGCGTGCCTTCCGGGAGGCGATGGCGGTCGGCGACCTCTCCCTGGCCCTGGCGCTCCTGGATCGGGATGCCTCCCTGATGGACGAGGTCGCGGGGGAGGTGGGAACCTCCGCCTCCAGGGGAGAGGTGCTTCTGGAGCTTCGAGCTCGATTGGCCGAGGGGCTGGACCTCAGCGAAACCTCGACCCGCCTCTCCTTTCCCGGAGGCGTAGCGCTGGTGGTTTCCACCCTCCACATCCAGGTGGCCGACGACGCTCCGGAGGCGCTGGCGGGGCTGGCCGACCGGGAGCTCCGGGAGACGGTGCTTCTGGTCCCCACGGCCGAGGGATGGCGCATCCGCCACCTCCATCGTTCTCTTCCCTCCCCTTGAGCTGGAAGACGAGTTGAGGAGACTGGAAGGCGAGTCCGGACTTGCGCCTTCCCGACCCCGCCCCTCATCGTCGTCAGTCTCTTCGATGATTTCGGTCTACGTCGCCCCTCACCCCCGGGAGCCCCATGCCCTCGCTCGACCAAATCCGTCAGGCTCGGGAGAGAATCCGAGGCGAAGTGATCCAGACGCCCTGTCCCCGCACCTTTCTCTTCGAGAACCTGGTGCCCGGGAAACTCCACTTCAAATTCGAGAACCTGCATCGGACCGGATCCTTCAAGGAACGGGGTGCACTGAACCGGCTCCTGGCGCTTTCCGGGGAGGAGCGGACGCGGGGTGTGGTCACCGCCAGCGCGGGCAACCATGCCCAGGCCGTGGCCTACCACGCCCACCGTCTGGGGATTCCGGCCACCGTTCTCATGCCCGAGACCACCCCCCTGGTCAAGGTCAGCAACACCCGCCGGTACGGGGCTGAGGTCATCCTGCACGGCCAGCGCTTCAGTCAGGCCATCGAGGAGTCCCGTCGACTCGAGCGGGAGCGGAACCTGGTCATGGTCCATGCCTTCGACGACGAGCAGATCGTGGAGGGGCAGGGCACGATCGGGCTGGAGATCGCCGAACAGGTGCCCGATGTGGACCTGGTGGTGGTGCCGGTGGGTGGAGGTGGACTCATCTCGGGGATCGCCGTAGCCATCAAGGCCCTGATCCCCGACGTCCGGGTCGTGGGCGTGGAGGTCGAGGCGGCTCCGTCCGCTCGGCGCTCCCTGGACGAAGGTCGGATCACCGCGGTCGAAACCGGCGAGACGCTGGCCGACGGCATCGCCGTGAAGTCACCCGGAGAGGTGACGTTCCCCCTGCTCCAGCAATACGTCGACGACATCGTCCTGGTGGGAGAGGAGGAGGTGGCCCGGGCCATCCTCCTCCTCCTGGAGCGAGAGAAGAGTCTGGTGGAAGGCGCGGGGGCCGCCGGCCTGGCCGCGCTGCTCGCAGGTCGGATCCCGGTCTCCCGGAACGAGTCGGTGGTGGCCCTTCTCTGCGGGGGGAACATCGACCTCAACATCCTCTCCCGCATCATCGATCGAGGCATGGTGGACGACGGTCGTATGGCCCGCTTCGTGGTCACCGTGCGGGATCGGCCCGGTTCGCTGGCTCGCCTCACCCGCCTCGTCGCGGACCAGGGCGCGAACGTTCTGGAGATCGCTCATCAGCGGGCCTTCGCCGACATTTCGGTGGGCGATGTGGAGATCGGGATGCACCTGGAGACCCGGGGTCGGGATCATGTCGAGGAGATCATCCGCCTTCTCCGGGAAGACGGAACCCGCGTGCGAGAAGCAGTGCTCCCGTCCCGAGCCGTGACGAACCGTCGCCCCCGGGGGGTCTGAACAGCGTTCGGGGGAAGGTATCCGCTGCAGCCCGCCCGCCCGAGGTCTCACTTCGACTGATCCCAGGAACGTGGAACGAGCGTCCTGGCCGTCGACTCCACCGTATGGAGATGGATGCCCACGGTCTTCCCGACCGGCTCGGCGTATCCTCCACCCATGACCACGGCGACGGGCACGCCTCGATTCCAGCACGCCTCCAGGACACTCCGATCCCGGTGGGCCAGACCCTCCCGAGAGACGCGGAGGCGTCCGAGTCGATCTCCGCGATAGGGATCGGCTCCGGCCACATAGAAGAGGAGATCCGGAAGGGGCCGGGCCAGGGTGGCCTCCAGTGCCTGGCCCACGGCCTCGAGGTAGGGCTCGTCCTCGGTGCCGTCTGGAAGGGGGAGGTCCAGGTCGCTCTCCTCCTTCCGAAAAGGGAAGTTCCGCTCTCCGTGCACCGACGCGGTGAAGACCCGGGGATCGGAGTGAAAGATGGCCGCGGTGCCGTTTCCCTGGTGGACGTCCAGGTCCAATACGGCCAGGTGCGCAGCCGATCCCCTCTCCAGATGATCCCTGGCAGCCACCGCCACATCGTTGAAGACACAGAACCCCTGGCCCCGATCGGCGAAGGCGTGGTGCGTTCCACCGGCCAGATTCGCGGCGGCGCCGTCTTCCAGGGCCGCCCGTGCCGCGCTCAGGGTGCCTCCGACGGACCGCCGGGAGCGCTCCACCAGTCCAGGTGACCAGGGAAACCCGATGGCCCGCTGGTCCTGAGCGGAGAGGCGTCCCGACGTCACCGCATCCAGGTACTCGGGAGTGTGGACCCTGAGGAGAGTGCGGTCGTCCACGGCCTCCGGTACCTCCAGCTCCGCCCATTCACCTCGGCCAGCGACGCTCACCGCTTCCCGAAGAAGGCGGTACTTCTTCATGGGAAATCTGTGGCCCGGGGGCAGAGGGAGCACGAAGTGATCGCTGTAGAAGATCTTCACTCTTGAGGGGCTGTTGAGAATGTCGAGGTGCCACCGTTGGGACCGCCCGACCACCGCTTCGCGTCGGTGCGCACTGAATCTCTGACTCACCAGGCGAGCGGCCCATCGTCGCCAAGGACACGGATGTGGCGGGATGGGTGATGGAAGGGCATGGCTGTGGACCCTGCAGCCGTGCAGGGGGTTCCAGACCACCGCTTCTTCTTCCCTCCAATCTGAGGGGAAGACTCGTCCTCCCCCACGGCGACGTTCCCGGGTCGGCGTGGAATCCCGTTCTATCCGTGGATCTTCCGCTCGTGCATGCGCCCATGACGCTCCTGGATCTTCCGACGGCTCCATGGCTCCTGTGCTGGGTCCTCCTCCTGGGAGGCCCCGTCGGGCCCGGATGGGGGGTGACCGCCCAGGCCCCCGAGTCGGGCGGCGTGGAGGGACGGGTGGCGTCGCAGGAGGGCGCCCTCCTGCGTGGGGTGGTGGTGGAGTTCTGGTTCGAGGACGACCAGAGTCCGCTTCGCACGACGGAGACCGATGACGCAGGCTACTTTCGGGTGGACCGCCTGCCTCCCGGCGAGTACGAAGTCCGATTCCTTCGCCTGGGGTTCGGGTCGCTGGAACGCTCGGTCCGGGTGGAGGCGGGTGCGGACCGAGTCCGCATCGATGTAGAGATGGAGGCCGTCGCCATACAGGTGGAGGGCGTCCTGGTGGACGGCGAGCGAAGCCGGCGGAGAGCCCGTTTCGAGGAGGGAGCCGGGATCACGGTTCGGGAGCTCTCCTCGGAACAGATCCGGGGGGTGCCGGGGCTCGCCGAAGCCGACCCGCTCCGCGCTCTGGAGATCCTTCCAGGGGTGGTCTCACCCACCGACTTCAGCGCCAGCTTCAACGTGCGTGGGGGATCCGCCGATCAGAATCTGATCCTCCTGGACGGGTTCCCCCTCTTCAATCCCTTCCATGTCGGGGGAGTCTTCTCGGTGTTCAACGCCGACATGGTGGACCGGGTCGAACTTGAATCAGGAGGTTTCCCCGCCGAGTTCGGAGGGAGGGTCTCCTCGGTTCTGCGGGTGGAGACCGACCCTGGATCGGGAACCTTCGAGGTGGACGGGGGCGTCTCCCTCCTGGCGGCCCGGGCGGCGGTGTCCGGCTCTTTCGGCGAGAGCTTCGAGGAGCGTCTGGGGCTCAGGTCGACCCGGTGGCGGGTATCGGGACGCCGCTCCTACGTGGACCAACTCGCCCGCCCCGTCACCGAGCTCCCCTACGTGATTCGGGATCTGCAGGGAATCCTGGATGTCTGGACCCCCGGGGGAGGGCGGTGGACGGTGACCGGCTATTCCGGAAGGGACGTGCTGGACCTCTCCCGGATCGGGCAGGAGGACTTTCCCCTTCGCATCTTCTGGGACTGGGGGAACGACCTCCTGGGGACCCGGTATCGTCTGCCCTTCGAGGGTGGGGGAGGGTTGGAGCTTCGGCTCGGAGCCAGTCGCTTCCAGACCGGGCTCACCTTCACCGATTTCGATGACTCGGAGTTTGGCAGCAGCATCGTCCAGGGGCTGGGTCACGCCAGCGTGAACCGATACCTGGCGCCGGGGTGGCAGGCCAAGGCCGGGGTGGAGGCGGACCGGTATACCTTCGAGAACTTCGCTGCCTCGGGCGGGACGAACTTCGGTGGAGGCGATGGAGGTGGAATCTCCACCGGCGCCTTCGGGCAGCTGGAGTGGAGGAGTCCGGGTCGGTGGAGCCTTCAGGGCGGTGTTCGGGTCGACGCATGGTTCCCCGAGGAGGGAGACCGGGTCGTCGTCCCGGGCCCCAGGCTGGCGGTCCGCCGCTTCGTCGGACGAGGCGACGGGGCGGTGAAGGCCTCGGTGGGGCGCTACTCCCAGTTCGCCCAGTCTCTTCGTGACGAGGAACTCCCCCTGGGGATCGATCTCTGGGTGACGGCCTCGGATCTGGTGCCCCATCTGGTTTCGGACCAGATCCAGGTGGGCTACGAGGGCTTTCCCGCCGAGGGATGGTTCGTGGCCGCCGACGGCTACTACCGGAGCTTCGATGGAGTCATCGCTTCCAACCTCGCCGCCGACCCCAACGACCCCGGAGACGAGACCGTCGACGGGCGGGGCCGGGGCTACGGCGCCGATCTCTTCCTGGAGCGAACCGAGGGCACCGTCACCGGTTCCCTTTCGCTCTCCTGGCTCCAGGCCGATCGGACCTTCCCCGACTTCATCTCGGGGCGGGAGGACCGTCCCGAGATCACCTATTCTCCCCTCCACGATCGACGCCTGGATGCGGACCTGGTGCTCCGGGTCCCCCTGCCCCGGGAATGGACCGGGGGGCTTCGTTGGCATGTGGGGACCGGACTTCCCTACACACGGCCCCTCGCCCAGTACGCCTTCTTCGAAGCGAGGCAGACCCGGGGCGGAAGAAGTCGATGGCAGGGACAGGGCGAGCAGTTCGGATCGGAGACGGAGGAGGAGCCGGCTCGGGCCGTGGTGCTGGGCCCCAGAAACGGCGAACGCTACCCCACCTACCACCGGATGGACGTCTCCTTCCGGCGAAGCTTCCGGCCCTCATGGGGCTCGATCACTCCGTACCTGGACATCCTGAACGTATACAACCAGTCCAACGTCCTCTTCTATTTCTACGACTTCAGCGCCGATCCGCCGACGCGCTCCGGGCTCTCCATGTTCCCGCTGCTCCCCACCTTCGGGGTGGAGGTGAGCTTTTGAAGGGGGGCAGGAAGGTCCAGCGCAGCGGCCCGTGGAGCGGCCGGCTGGCCCTCCTGGCGATCCTTCTCGCCACTGCCGCGTGCGAGCTCCAGGAGATCACCGTGGCGGTCCCGCAGGAGGTGCTGGTGGCCGAGGTGTACCTCAGGGTCGAGGAGGACGCCGGTGAGGGGCTGGCCCTCCTCCACTGGTCCGGCGGGACCGATCCCGGAGGCACGAGGGAAGCTCGGATCGAGGTGACCCGGGACGACGGCGCCAGAGCCACCTTTCAGGAGGTGGCCCCTGAGGAGTGCCACGACCTCCTTCCGGAAGAGGACTTCTTCACCGCTTGCTTTCGGCTTCCGCCGGAGGACGGGGAGCTCGTCCGCCCGGGGGCACGTTTCGACCTGGAGGTCTCCCTGCCGGGAGGAGAGTTCCTCGAAGGCCGCACGATCATCCCCGGCGACTTCGAACTCCTGAGCCCCCGCCCCCAGGGCGGTGCGTGCAGGCTCGCCCCTCGCTCCCTCCTCCCCCTGGAATGGACCCCCTCGGCGGGGGTGTGGGCCTACGTGCCCGAGGTGGAGCTCAGGGGAATCCGGGCGGCTCTCGAGGAGGAGGGTATCGAGGTGGTGAACGATCCTCTCATTCTCCTGGGACTGGCCATCTCCGAGGCGGACACCTCGATCCTCTTCCCCTCCCAGTTCGGGGTCTTCCGACGGTTTTCCGGCGACAGGGAACTCCTGTTGGCCCTCCAGGGCGGCCTTCCTACCGGGGTGCGTGCCCGGGTCCTGATCTCGGCGCTGGACCGGAACGCCACGAACTGGAGTCGAGGGGGAAGCTTCAACCCCTCCGGGCAGGTCCGAACCCCCTCCCTCTTCGGCGACGGGACGGGGGTTTTCGCCTCCCTGGTGATCCGTGAACTCGAGGTTGAGGTGGAGGAAGGGGAAGAGTCGAATCTGCCATCGTGTTCCTGATTCCTGATTTCCGAGGAGCCCATCCATGAGCGTACGAGCCGCTGTCATGCCCGGTCCGGGACGACCCATTCGTCTCCAGACCTTTTCCGATCCGGAGTGTGGGCCCGGGGAGGCCCTCCTCGAGACCCTGGCGAGCGAAGTCTGTGGCACGGACGTGCACCTCTGGCATGGTCGCCTGGCCGGAGTTCCCTATCCGATCATTCCGGGTCATGTGAGCGTGGGCCGGGTCAGGGAGATGCGAGGAATCTCCACCGATGTGATGGGACACGCCCTGTCCGTGGGTGACGTCGTGACCTTCCTCGACGTCTTCGGCACCTGTTACCGCTGCTTCCAGTGTCAGGTGGCACGCCAGCCCAACCGTTGTCCGTCCAGGCGAGTCTACGGGATCACGAGTCCCCTCTCCGAGGGACTCATGGGAGGCTGGTCCGAGGTGATCCACCTCCGGCCCGGAGTCCACCTGCTCCGGGTCCCCGAGTCGGTGCCCTACCGGCGTCTCATCGGCGGAGGGTGCGGCCTCTTCACCGGTTTCGCCGCCGTGGAGCGGAGCGACCTTGAGATGGGGAGCACGGTCCTGGTCCAGGGCACCGGGCCGGTGGGGCTCAGCGCCATGGCCTTCGCCCACCTGAGGGGGGCCGGTCGGGTGCTCGCCATCGGTGACCCCGAGGACCGTCTGGCGCTGGCCTCACTCCTCGGGGCCGACCAGACCTTCTCCCTCGCGGCTACCAGCCGGGAGGAGCGCAGGGAGGCGGTCCTGGAGCTCACCTCGGGTCGGGGGGCGGACGTGGTCATCGAGGCGGCGGGTCAGCCCTCGGCGGTCGAGGAGGGGCTGAAGCTTCTTCGGGATGGGGGCACCTACGTGGTGGCCGGACACTACACCGACACGGGAGGGGTGGAGCTGAACCCCCATAGCGAGCTCAATCGGAAGCATGTGGAGCTTCGGGGTCAGTGGGGCACCGATCTTCGTCACCTGGTGGGGGCCATCCGGATGCTCGAGCGGTGGGGCGATGCCCTTCCCTTCGAGCGCGTGATCGGGCGGGAGTACGGGCTGGATGAGGTGGAGGAAGCCCTCCGCGACGTCGAGGCCCTGCGGGTCACGAAGGCCCTGGTGGTGCCGGGAGTCCGGTCGGTGGACGGGCCGCCCTCGTCGGACTGAGCCCTGGGGAGCTGCCGCCACCCCCAGCTTCAGTCCGGGGTCGGTTCGTCGACGGCCCGGGGCTCGCTCCGGATCGGTTCCCCGTCGTCCTTCACCTTGCCGACCCGGATGCGTCGGGCCAACTCCTGACCCACGGTCTCCAGCGCCCCGGGGGGCTCCCCCACGCGGACCGAGACCGGGCCGTTGAAGGGAGCCTGCTTCTCAACGGTGAGCAGGACGCCGGGCAGCAGGCCCCGAGACTCCATGTACCGAAGGCGCTCCGAATCGTCGTCTCGGACCGCCCGGATCCGGACCCGGCTGCCCACATCCACGTCGGCCAGGGTGGTTCGCTCCGTCGTTTCCACCCGCCCCGCCCGTGTGGGGATGGGGGCGCCGTGTGGATCGTGGCTCGGGTTCTCCAGCGCTACCGCCATGCGGTCGATGAGGTCGTCGGAGGCGGCGTGCTCCAGCCGTTCCGCCTCCTCATGGACATCGTCCCAGGAGTAGCCGAGGCGTTGGCTGAGGTAGGTCTCCAGGACCCGGTGGCGCCGGACGATTCTCAACGCTTCTCGTCGTCCTCTGGGAGTCAGGCGAGCTCCCCGGTACCTTTCGTGTTCGACATAGCCCGACCCGGCCAGGCGCTTCACCATGCCGCTCACCGATCCCGGTTGAACGTCCAGCGCCTGGGCGATGGCGCTGGTGCTGGCTGCACTCCCCTGCTCCTCCAGGGAATAGATGACCTTGAGGTAGTCCTCGACCGAACGGGAGAGAGATGGTGGCGTCTCGGACATGGAGGTCGGGTCGACGAGGGAGGGAAGGGTGCTTCGAATCTACCTTCCCCCCGTCTCAGCGTCGAGTTGCAACCCCGGGACGCATGGGTCCCGCTATCCTCACCTCCCTGATCCTCCTCAATCCCGAGAGTTCCAACATGATCCGATTCCCACTTTCGTCCATCCCCGGGTCCTCTATCCTGGGGTCCCTGTCATTGGCATTGACGGCCGGGTTGCTTTCCCTGGCGGCCCAGAACCTCGAAGCCCAGGTGACCGTCGTCCCGCAGGCCGGGATCTACGCCCCCCTCTCCGACCTGGGTGAGCTTCGGGATGACACCGGGGAGACCCTTCTCGAACTGGGACGACGGGAGTCCACCCTGGCCTTCGGGGCCACCTTCGAGACCGGGGACCCCGAGTCCAGCGCTGTGGGAGTCCGGGCAGGAATCGGCTTCGCCACCCGCTCCGATGTGCCGGTTCAGGGCGTGGGATGCGAGGACTGCGCCGCTCGAAGCAGCCTCCTCACCGTCGGGGCCGCACTGGTTCTCCATCCGTTTCCCCGTCTCGCGCTGCTTCGGCCGTACCTGGTCGCCGGAGGGGGGGTGGCCTACTACGACTTCGACGATGAGGGACTCCGGGAGGAGGGGTGGCAGAACGCCCTTCAGGATCAGGCCCAGGCCCAGCTCCATCTGGGACTCGGGACCCATCTCTTCCTGGGTCCTCTCCGGCCTCGCATCGAGTTGGGTGCCCACATCTCCCGCTTCAACCCCTCTGACGAGTCCATCACTCCGCAGGGAGTGACGGGCATAGGGGAGGGTGACCGTCAGGCAAACCTCTTCCTCATGGTGGGGATTCCCTTCGGCGGCTGAACAAGAGGAGGACGTCGGCCGAGGTGAGGGTCCACCCGCCAGATGTTTCTGGCCAGGTGGAATTTACCTATCTTTGACATCTTGAAGTTGCGATAATGTACGCTTGACTCTGACGCTGGGAGGGTGATGTGGACGATTCGGTGGTGGTGGATGCAAAGCGGATCCTCCTGCGGTACGGGGCGCCCATCGCGATCCTGGACAAGATCGAAGACACCGAGCGCATTGAACTGGCTCGTCTGGTGAGTCGGACCGAGGTGCCTGACCGGGGATCCCGGCTTCAGGACCTCCTCGTGGAGAGGGGATACCTGGATGCCGACTCGGTGACTCCCGTGAAGAAGCGGAAGCGAAAGAAGAAGAAATAGCCTTCCAGTTCCGGGTTTCAGACCCGATGGCAGTTCGGGGCGGTCCTCCACTCGGAGGGCCGCCCCTTGTTCGTGGGGACGTCTACATGGCCACGAAGGCGAGGATGGTGGAGAGGAGGGCTCCGATACTCGCGGCGGCCAGCGCCAGGGGGAGCTGGGTCAGGACGTGGTCCATCACATCGCACCCGCAGGCCAGCGAAGACAGGATCGTGGTATCGGAGATGGGAGAGCACTGGTCGCCGAAGACCGCGCCTCCCAGGACGGCCCCGAAGGCCAGCGACATGTAGAAGGGATCGGGATTGATGGCGTAGGCCAGGGGCATGGCCAGGGGAAAGACCACGGCGTAGGTACCCCATGACGAGCCTATGGAGAAGGCCACGACCATGCAGATGAACATGAAGAGGGCCGGGAGGATCACCGGATTCACCAGCTCCGCGGTGGTCTCGACGATGAAGTTGGCCGTTCCCAGCTCGCCGGAGACCGTGCCCAGGGTGACGGCCAGGGCCAGGATGATGGCTCCGATGGTCACCCCTTTGCATCCGTCGACGAACCCGTCCACCACCTGCTTCAGCTCCATTCCCTTGACGAGCGCGAGCCCCATGGCGGCCAGGACGGCGAGTCCGAAGGCCTCGGCGATGGGAACCGAGATTCCGGCCAGGAAGATCTCGATCTCCCCCTGCTGGATCGCGGGGATGAGGGGGCCGATCACCCCGGTGAGCGCGACTCCCACCAGGACGAAGAGGGGCACGAGGAAGTCTTCCAGCCCGGGCCGGTAGCCGCCGGGGATCTTGAGCTGGGTGAGCTCGTCGGCGGCCAGCGGTTCGGATCCGTCCCGGTCCAGCTTTCCAGTCTCCCGGGCCCGCTTTCGGGCCCGCTTCATCTTCGCTCCCTCCCAAGGCAGGAGCTCCAGGGCGAAGAGGAGCGTCAGAGTGATGGCGAAGAGCCCATAGAAGTTCAGGGGGATCGAGCGGAAGAAGAAGGTGACTACGTCCTGCTCGGTCATGAAGAGCGGAGTGGTGCCCACCAGGAGGCCGGCCACGTAGAGCGGCCAGGCGTTCAGGGGGATGACGGTGGCAATGGGCGAGGCCGTGGAGTCCACCACGTAGGTGAGTTCCTCGTGCGAAACGTTCTGCTTGTCCGTCACCGACTTCACCGTGGTACCGGCCAGGATCGTGGAGATCGTTCCGCCCTGGTGGAAGGTGATCCCCATGAGCCAGGCGAAGAACTTCGCGGACCGGGGACCCCGGACGATCTTGCGCGCAGCCCAGTCGGCGAAGTGCCGGGCTCCTCCCGTCCGTGTCCAGATCCCGATGAGTCCCCCCAGGGCCCAGAGGTACACCAGGAGGATGACGGCGAAGGACTCGGTGCCTATGGAGGGAATCAGGAACCGGTCGATGATGTTCACATCGGCGATGACGAAGCCCGCCACCAGGATCCCGAGGAAGAGCGAGCTGACCACGTCCCGGGTGAAGAAGACCAGGACGAGGGTAGTCAGGGCCGGAAGGAGCGAGGTGAACCCGTAGTGACCCCCCTCTTCCACCGGTTGGGTCAGTTCGGGGGTGAGGGTCCAGGCCAGGAGGATGGCCAGCCCGGTGAGGACGAAGGGAGACCACTTCCTCCATGGGGGGGTCTCCCGATACGAATCACCTGCCTTCTTCAACGCTCCGCTCAATGACGATCCTCCGTTCCGGATCCAGGGGGAACTGCAAGCTCACACCGCTGCCACCCTCCAGGGGCTCCACCGGGAGCTCCACCACCTCCTGGGCCAACCTCACCTTCAGAGGCGGAGCGAGTGGAACTCGCGCCCTGAAAACGAGAGTCAGAGGTGCCCGTCCTCCGGCCTGGAAGAGGTGAAACCTAAAGACCCCGTCGGCGAGGCGACAGGAGAGGCCCATCCGGGCGTCTCCCACCTGGAGGTGGTCTACCTCCAGCGTCTCCGGACCTCCGCGAAGCTCGAGGGTAAACTCCAGTCGTCCGTAGCGGGCGTCGGGGTCCGCCCCCAGCCGTCCCTCGATCCAGGAACGGAGGAGGCGGGCGGCATGGAGGGTGCGCCGGGGTGCGGTGACGGGAGCGTCGAGGGGGGCGAAGGCCCAGGGCGGCGGCAGGTGGGCCGGCCGGTCCGCCTCCGGCGCTGGAACGTTCGATGGGGATCCCCCCAGAACCGGGAGTCGAACGCCCTTCGAGGCCGCGGATCCGGCCGGCGAGTCGGAGCGGAGGGAGCGGGCCATGGCCTGGCGAACCTCGAGAATCGCCTCCCGCCAGCCACCACCTCCCCGCTCCACCCCCCCAGCCAGTCGTTCCAGGACCAGGAGGGGGCCGGGGTGGGCTGCCGGAGGTGGGGTGGATTCGCCGTCTTCGGCCACTTCGAGGAGATGGTCCATGGCGGCGTCCAGGGCTGGGCGCAGACGGACGAGTCGCGGGAGGGCGCCGGTCCATGCCGCGGCCTCACCGGCCAGATGGAGGAGGGGGAGGGGAGGGGCGGCGTCCTCGCCGGCCAGCGCCTCCAGCATCGCCCAGCCCAGTTCGGCCCGACCTCCGCAGAAGGCGCCGAGCCCCAACTCCGCAAGAGCGCTCCCGGAAGCCAGCACCGGGGCGCCCTCCACCAGCCCCAGGAGGAAGGGGGCGGTCGGCCGTCCGTCGCCATCGGTCCCCAGCGCTGCGCCGGCCAGCATCAGCCCTGCTCGGTCCAGGCTTCGACCATCGGCCACGAGGTGCAGACCGCCCGGGTGCGGTCCGCCGAAAGACCCACCTGCAGGACCCGACCCGCTGGACTCGGCCTCCTCTCGACCCGCCCCTCCCCTTCGGTGCCGAGCCAGCTCCCTGGCGTGGGGAGGATGGATCCTTCGGCGAAGGGACTCCAGCTCTTCGCCCGGTGGCAGGAGGGCGACGCCCAGACCGTCTGGTCCGAGGGGTCCCTCCAGCCCGTAGACGTCTTGTCGGGAGACCTCCCCCGTCGAGGCCGCGAGTGCCAGATGCAGGAGGACGGGCTCGCCTTCGGGGCTGGGGCCTTCCCAGCTCCAGTGGAGGAGGGGCGCCGGCGCCGAATCCGGCAGCACCCCCCGTTCGAAGAGGATCATCCCTCCAGGAACGGAGATTCGCCGTTCCCATCCTCCCGGCCCCACCCGCAGCTCCGTGCCCGCGAGGGGGGAGGTCGCGGAGCCCAACCTCAGCGTCAGGGGGCCGGCCACCCTGACGGCTCCTCGCCAGAGCCCCTGAAGCCCATCTTCCCGGTTCACGACCCCGACCAGCCCTCCTCCGGTGACGGCCTGGGATCCCTCTGCGCCTGTGACGGACCAGGAGGCGGTGGCGGGAGGCCCGGCCAGGGGCTGGGCGAAGGGCAGGAGATGGATGGAGGCTGAAGGCCCCGATGACGGCATGTTGGTCCGAGAGTTCACGAGGAGAGAGGAGGGATGCGGGCGTCCTGGAAGGAGACGGGGTCCTCCACCGGCTCCAGGTGGGTCAGGACGTGACTGCCCGGGAGGATGTCCCGGAGGCGGCCCTCGATGACCTCCGCCAGGTCGTGGCCCCGCTGTACCGACCACTCGCCTGGCACCAGGACGTGAAGGGAGATGAAGCTTCGTTGGCCCGCCCGTCGGGTGCGAATGGCGTGGAATTCGATCCCCTCCTCCCGGAAGGGTGCGAGGACCTCTTCGATCCGACTCCGGTCAGCGGGGGGAAGTGCCGTGTCCAGGAGCCCGAGAGCCGAACGGCGAACCAGTCGAATGCCGGTGATCAGGATATGCACCGCCACCCCCAGTGCCAGGAGAGCGTCCAGACGGTTCCATCCGGTGAGTCCGACCAGACCCACCCCGGCGATGACGGCGCCCGAGGTCCAGAGGTCGGTGAGGAGGTGCTGGCCCCCGGCCTCCAGCGTGATGGAGCCGTGGCGGCGCCCGGCCCGGAGCAGGAGCCAGGCCATTCCCGCATTGAGAAGACTGGCCGCGGCGGCCACGAGGAGTCCGACGCCCACGGCCTCCACCGGCTGAGGGTCCAGGAGGCGGGGGATGGCGGCCACCGCGATTCCGGCGGCGGCCGCAAGGATCAGGGCGCCCTCGAAGCCGCTGGAGAAGTATTCGGCCTTGTTGTGGCCGAAGGCGTGCTCGTCGTCAGGGGGCTGGGCGGCCCACCAGAGCATGGCCCAGGCCATGAGGGCTCCGGCCAGATTGGCCACCGACTCCAGGGCGTCGGAAAAGAGGCCCACCGATCCAGTGAGGTGCCAGGCCAGAAGCTTCAGCCCGATCACGACGGCGGCGACCAGCGCGGCCAAACCGGCCAGCCGGGTCAGGGTTGGAGCTCTCTCCGGTGCATCCAGGTCACCCGTCTCGGGACCGGAGGACGAGGAGGGGGAGGGCGAGGAAGGGGACACGGTTACTTCGGAGAGTTCGGCACGGATGGGCCCACGACTATCCCAGGGCGACCCAGCATCGAGCCGGGTCCGTCATTCGTCCACCAGCTCGATCCGATCCTCGTCGTCGGGGACCACGCACAGGAACTCGAAGCCCTCGTCCTCGTCGGCGTCGTACCAGTGGGGCACGCCGGCGGGAATATGGACCACGTCTCCGGCGGTCACCTGATGGGTCTCGTCGCCGATCCCCACCTCCGCCCCACCCCGGAGTACATATTGCTGGTGCTCCACGGCGTTGGTGTGCCGGGGCATCCCACCGCCCGGACCCATGACGAACCGTCGCATGTGGAATCCAGCTCCCGACCCCGGTTCGGTCAGGGACTGGCGTTGGGTCTTCGAGCCGGCGGAGACGTCCTCCAGGGGGATCTGGTTGCGGTTTCGGATCACGGGCATGGGCGCCTCCCAGGCGGGGGGTCGGAGGTCCAGGGGCGAGCAGGTTCGCCGGGACGGCCTCCGGCAGTGAGATGAGGTTGCAGCCTCAAGCTGAACTCCCTGACGGAAGGGGTCAATCCACCTCCAGGGTGGGGAGTCGGTTCAGGGCTGCAGCCAATTCGTGGCGTCGGAAGAGGGTGAGGTCGCCGTCATGGCCATGACCCAGGAGATCGAGGCCCTCCTCGTCGAGGGCGTTCAGGACCTTGTCGAGGAGCCGGGAGACGGACTGGCCCTCGCCCATGAATCGGTGTCGCGCCAGGACGAGCGCTTCGGCCACCGCTCGGGTCTGGGCCCAGGACACGAGTTGCTCCACCCCGGTGAGGTCCACGTCATCGGTGCCGAAGCGGAACCCGTCCTCACCCCGGACCTTGAGGCTGACGCCGCGTCGCCCCCGGGAGGGATCCAGGGAGCCGGGCACGGGGCGCCGGGGTGGACGGCCCTCCATCGCCGCCTCGAGAGGGAGCGGCCGCTCGGCGACTCGACCGGTGGGGTGATCGTGGGCCACCTCCTGGGCCTCCCGGGTCACGTCGGAGGGGTGGAATCCGGTCATGGCGATGACGGTATCCGCCACATCGAGGTAGTCCCCGCTTCCCCCCAGCACGAGGATCGAGGAGATCCCCAGGGCATCGTGGAGCTCCCGGACCCGGTCGATGAACGGAGTGATGGGCTCCCGGTCTCCTGGGACCAGGAGCTGCATACGTCGATCCCGGATCATGAAATTTGTGGCCGAGGTGTCCTCGTCCATGAGGAGGGTTCGGGCCCCCGATTCCAAGGCCTCCATGATCGCGGCGGCCTGGGAGGTGGATCCAGAGGCGTTGGCCGTGGTGAACCGCCGGGTGTCGTCGCCGGTGGGCAGGGTCCCGATGAAGGGCGAGATGTTCACCGAGTGAACGGGCCGACCGTCCTCGGCCCGGATCTTCACTGCGTCGGGATCGGCCACCACTCGCTCGCGTCCATCTCCTGGCCGGTGGTTGTAGACGCCGCGCTCCAGCGCGCGGAGCAGGGTGCTCTTGCCGTGATAGCCTCCCCCGACGATGAGGGTAACGCCCCTGGGGATGCCCATTCCCGAGATGGGGCCCGCGTTGGGGGTGGGCAGGGTGAGCCGGAGTTCTGAAGGGGATTCGAAGGGGACGACTCCTCCGCCTTCCATGGGTCGGTCGTCCACCCCGCTGCGCCGGGGGAGTCGGGCCCCGTCGGCCACGAAGCCGACGAGGTTCCGGGGTGCCAGTTGGCTGCGAAGGGCTTCGGCGTCCTCGTTCGTCAGGGCGTGGATCTCCAGCTCGCCCTCGTCGAAGGCCCGGGCCACCAGGGAGGCCTCCACCAGGTCGGGCAGGGTCGCCAGGAGGAGCTCCTCGGCCTGATGGCCCAGAATCCGTCTTCCCCGGGCCGGGAGACCGAGGCGGAATCGGGCCTCGACCTCCCCCTCCGGTCCCACCTGGACGGCGGTGTTCCGAATGACCTCCTGGCCCTGCGCCTCGATGCGGATCTGGCCCGAGCGGCCGCTCCCCCTGGGCTCGGGAAGGGCGCCAGCCACCTGGCCGAATCGTCGGGCCAGGAGGCAGCCGATCCCCACTGCTCTCGGGCCGGGCCTGCAGAGATCCTTGGGAAGCCCGGTGGTGGCAGGGGGGAGCAGGACCCGGACGCGGCTCGGGGCGGCGAAGGGATCCCCCTGGACGTGGTCGACCTGGAGGGTGGAGGAGGGAAGGGCCCAGGCGCCCCGCAGTTCCTTGTAGGCCTTGTATCCACGCCCGTCGATGCGAGTGAGAGTCCCGCTCAGCTCCTGGGAGGATGACGGGTTGGGGGGCGTCATCTGGTTGGGGGGCTTCATCTGGGTCCCTGGGTCCTCGGATGGTTGGGCTGGAAGCGACCACGCCGGCGTCGTCTGCCCTCTGGTTTGAGGGGAGGGAGTCGGCGTGGCATATTCGATGGGTCGAGGTAGAGCCGCGTTCACTCCGGGTTTCACTCCCTCGCTGGAGCGTCCCCTCATCCCTTTCTCTCGCCGGAGGTCTACTGCGTGACCGATTCACCAGCCCGCGGAAGCCATTCCAACGAATTCCCGGTCCTCCCGGTCATGATCGAGGTGCCCAAGGGGAGTCGAAACAAGTACGAGTACGACAAGGACCGGGGGAAGATCCGATTCGACCGGCTCCTATTCTCTCCCGTCCACTATCCCACCGATTACGGCTTCATCGAGGGCACGCTGGCAAGGGATGGGGATGCCCTGGACGCGTTGGTCCTGGTCTGGGAACCCACGTTTCCGGGCTGTCTGATCGAGGCACGCCCGGTGGGCCTGTTTCGAATGGCCGATGAGAAGGGGCCGGACGAGAAGGTGCTTTGCGTTCCCATCCATGACCCCCACTGGGCCGAGATCACGAGACTCGACGAGGTCCACCCCCACCTTCTCCGGGAGATCGAACACTTCTTCACCATCTACAAGGACCTGGAGATGAAGGAGGTCCAGGTGGAGGGTTGGGATTCCCAGGAAGCGGCCGAGGAGGTGATCCTGGATTCCCGTCGAAGATATCTGGAGAACGGGGAAGGCGCCGAGGGACCCCACGACGGGTGGACGACCCAGGTCGACAAGGGATGACGGAGCCGCACCCGCCTGAGGACTCCGGGGCATCGACGGGCTCGGGGAGGGTCGACGCGGGTGAGGACGACCGAACGGCTCGGCGTGAGGAGCCCCATCGGATTCCTTCCCGGATTGCGAGCCTCCTGCCTTCCGCCACCGAGATCGTCTGTGCGCTGGGCCTGGGAGACCGTCTGGTCCTCCGGTCGCACGAATGCGACCACCCCGAGTGGGTCGCGCGAATCCCCTGGGCCACCGAGCCCCGGGACGAGCCGCCGGACTCCAGTGTGGAGATCGACCAGGGGATCCAGAGGTTGATCCAGGAGGGCCTCTCCATCTACCTGGTGCACGATCACACGCTGAAGCGGACGGCGCCTCAGGTGATTCTGACCCAGGACCAGTGCCGGGTCTGCGCGGTGCCCTTCGAGACGATCCAGGAGGCGGTGCAACGACTTCTGGATGAGTCCACTCGGATCGTCTCCCTGTCTCCCAACGACCTGGATTCGGTTTTGGGAGATGTGCTTCGGGTTGCCGAGGCTTTGGCGGTCCCCGAGCGGGGTCGGGCGCTGGTCCACCAGATGAGAGAGGCCATGAGTGAGATCTCCGCTCGGGCTCGGCGGTCGACCCAGTGGCGCGGGAGGACGGGAGGCACCGGGTCTCCAGGCGGAAGGCGTCGATCGCCGGCCGAGGAAGAGGGGCGAGCCGCTCCTGAAGGGGGGAGTCCAGCCGAGGGTCCCCGTCCCAGGGTGCTGACCATCGAGTGGATCGAGCCCCTCATGGTGGCCGGAAACTGGATGCCTGAACTCGTCGAGATGGCAGGTGGAGAGAATCTCCTGGGTGTGGCGGGCGAGCACTCCCCATGGGTGGAGTGGGAGGATATGAAGGGTCTGGACCCGGACCTGATCCTGGTGATGCCCTGCGGCTTCGATCTGGCGAGGACGCGGGGAGCGGCGGAAGCGCTCAGGGATCTTCCGGGGTGGCCGGGATTGAGGGCGGTGGTCGAGGGACGGGTCGCCCTGATCGATGGTCATCAGTACTTTAATCGACCCGGGCCCCGATTGGTGGACTCCCTCGAGATCCTGGTCGAGATCTTTCACGAGGGCTGGCCGGGACCGGGGGACGGGCCTCCCAGGTGGGAATGGATGCAGCAGGGTATGTGATTTCATTATAAAGGGCTGTGGCTCCGTCCGGTCGAGGAGCCTTTTGGATATTGGGAGCGCTGGGTTACTCGGGGCCGGTCGAATGTGAAGGCGATCCGGTCGCGAGTCGGCCGAGTTCGGACTGCGTTGGAGTTGAGGTTGAGGTTGGCGACGGCTGGGTCGGGTCCGATGGATTCGGGGTCGTGTGGTTTTCGGGCTCGGATGGATTCGGGTGAATGCCGGAGCGGCCCGTTGCGGCGACCGCGCATGCGGACGACGAACGTTCCAGCTGAAGCGTTCCGGGATCGTGGGACAGGGCCTGCGCCGGCTCCCGGCGCTCTACCGGGCCCGCGCCAGTCGCGCGTCGCACCGATTCCTGCACCGATGCGCTTCCACCCTGCCCGAACCCACACCCTGCACTCCCACGCCCGAACCCGCATCCCGGCGTGGTCGGGCCCGAACCCACGCCCCAACTCCCACCGCCCGAACCCGTATCCCGGAGTCCCAACCTGCCATGGACGGATCTGAGATTCCGCGATGGGTGAGGGTCGGGATGAGTCGTTGCCGCGGCTCTGGGTGCCCCTCCGTGCCCCTTCTGAGGCCGTAGCTGGGCCACCCCTCGCCCGGAGACCTTCGAGGTCGACTCTTCTCGTCCTGCGGCGATTCTCGAGGTCGAAAACCCCCTCGTTATATTTCTACAAGTCATTGTATCTCTTGTACTTGGGAGGTGTGTCATGGGGTTTCAAGTGGCGGAATCGAGCGCGGTGTATGGGGCGAGAAACGGGGTGGCGGCGGCGGCAAGGGAAGGGGCGAAGGCAAAGGGATCTTCATCGGGAGCGACCAGGTTAGCTTCGAAGTCGTCGCCAGCCCGGAGGTCGCCAGCGCGAAGGTCGCATGGCCAGGGGTCGCCACGACGAAGGAGGCAGGGCCAGGGGTCGCCATACGGGACGTCGCCTTCCCATGGATCGAGCTCGACCCCTCGCCTTGCCAACGTGCGTCTCTCCGGCCCCATCCCCGAGTGCGACAAGGCGCTGGGTCAGGAGATCAAGGGCCTGTCCCGGTGGATGGGCCGGGCG
>SKKH01000177.1 GCA_007121555.1 Gemmatimonadota bacterium
CAGAAGCTGGGCCACGAGGTGATGCTGGTGGTGGAGAAGCTCTCGGAGGTGGACCTCATCCTGAGGGTCGCCGACGAGATGGGGGTGGACCCCACCATCGGGGTCCGGATCAAGCTCTCCTCGGCCGGGGCTGGGCGTTGGTCCGAGACCGGAGGAGACAAGAGCAAGTTCGGCCTCGGTGCCCTGGAACTCATGAGGGTCGTGGAGACCCTCCGGAAGGCAGGGCGGACCGACGTGTTGAAGATGGTCCACTTCCACCTGGGTTCGCAGATTCCCGATGTGCGAAACATCAAGCACGCCATGACCGAGGTGGCCCGCTACTACGTGGAGTTTCGCCGGCTCGGACTCGATGTGACCCATGTGGATGTGGGGGGCGGCCTGGGTGTCGATTACGACGGTTCCCGGTCCACGGGGCCAGCCAGCGTGAACTACAGTATCCAGGAATACGCCAACGACGTGGTCTACGCCCTGGCGGAGGCGTGCCGGGAGGCCGAGCTTCCCATGCCCCACATCATCTCCGAGTCAGGGCGAGCCCTTACGGCCCATCACGCCCTCCTCCTGGTGCGGGTCATCGACCTGGAGACCCAGACGGTGGAGGTTCCCGAGGAGATCTCGGACGAAGCCCATTCCCTGGTCCATGAGCTGGCCGAGGCCTACGAGCACATCGACGCACGTTCGGTGAGGGAGGTCTATCACGATGCGACCTATGCCCGGACCCAGATGCGGTCGTTCTTCAACAGCGGAGTCCTGGATCTGACGGACCGGGCGCTGTGCGAGCGGCTGTACCTGGGAATCATGAATCGAGTCCTTCAGGTGGCCTCGGACGACCCCGAGGAGTACGAGGACATCATTCCCGAGGTGCAAGGGATCCTCACGGACCGGTACTTCTGCAACTTCTCGCTCTTCCAGTCCCTGCCGGATTCCTGGGCCATCGACCAGCTCTTTCCCATCATGCCGGTGCACCGTTTGGGTGAAGAACCCACCCGTCGGGGGACCCTCCAGGATGTGACCTGTGATTCCGACGGGAAGATCGATCGGTTCGTGGGGTGGCGGGAGCCGAAGAAGAGCCTGGAACTCCACCCCTTCGATCACGGGGAGGACTACATCCTGGGCATTTTCCTCACCGGTGCGTATCAGGAGATCCTCGGGGACCTGCACAATCTCTTCGGTGACACCAACGCCGTGCACCTCCACCTGAACGACGAGGGGGGTTACGAGGTGGGGGGGATCGTCCACGGCGACACGGTGACGAGCGTCCTCGACTACGTCCGCTTCGACAGTCAGGCCCTCATCACGAACTTCCGCCGAAAGATCCGGAACGCCAGCGGATTGACGCGGGAGGAGGCGAACTCCTTCATCGCCGACTATATTGCGGGGCTGGCGGGGTACACCTACCTGGAGGCCGATGCGAGGTGAGGCCGGACGGCCGCTTTCCCGGAGGGAGGAACCGCCACTGATGATTCCGTGTACTCAAGCACAATGCGCATGAGATCTCAATACGCCACCTCTTCGGTTCGGCCCTGGGCACGTTGGGCCGTAGCCGCCGCCATGCTGGTTTTCGGCATGGGGGTCGGGGTGGCCCCTGTCCTTCATCTTGCCGAGGACGGGGAAGAGGTCAACGAGTACCTCGCCGCCTTCGCCGACTTCCAGGCGGCGTCCGCCGAGGATCCGGGTCTCGGGCACGAGCATGCGCCCCACCCCCCGAGTCACCACGTCCCCGATGACGTGGATTGTCTCTTCTGCCAGCTTCTGGTCTCGCCCACGGTCACGAGTTCCGGCGACCTTTCGCCGAACTGGGTCCTGACGGTTCGTGAGGTCGTGGCGGCCCCTGTGCTCCGCGACATTTCCTCCGCCCCGTCCGGGGCACACTCCGCCCGGGCTCCCCCCCGGGTCTGATCCGTTCCGTCCCTTCGGATCGTGGGAGGGGTCGAGATTCGAGGTTTGAGGAGGGGCCGCGTTCCAGTGGCTCCCGTGCTTCCGAGACCCCGGTCTCGAAGCTCTCCTGACGGACCCCCTATCGACCCCCGATATACGGCCCGAGGGACGTTCCGTGGGTGGCCCGATGCGGCACTCCGCCCGACGTCCCCCGCTTCTCGAGGCGCTGTGTCTCGAGGAGCCCAGGGACCTTCGCCGGACCGGCAGCGACCGACTCAACTCCTCCCCTCAATCTGGAACTCAACACCCAGGCCATGTCTCACCACTGTTTCAGCTCATCCATCCTTCCGGACCCTGCGGATACGGCAACCGTGGACCGCCTCTTCACGGCGGGCCTCGTTCTGCTTTCGTCCTTCCTGCTGGCTTTCCCCGTGGGGCTCCAGGGCTTGCAGGTCGACGAGCCACGGGGGAGCCTGGCGGTCACCGTCACCGACGTGGAGGGCGGCGAGCCCCTGGCGGGCGTCACGGTCCGCCTCCGCGGACAGGACCGGGGAGCGATCACCGATGCGTCGGGGCAGGTGGAGCTCACCAACCTCCGAGTGAGGAGCTACACCGTCCGGGTGGAGCGGCTCGGATTCGCGCCCGTGGACGAGGATGTGGAGGTCCGGGAGGGAGAGCGAACCGAACTCCAGGTCACCCTCGCCCGTTCGCCCATTCATCTGGGTGGGCTGGTGGTGACGGGGACCGGCAGGGAGCGGGGAATCGGCGAGGTATATCGACCCACCACCTCACTCTCGGGAGCCGAGCTTCAGCGAAGTCTCTCCAGTAATGTCCCCGAAACGCTCCGCTCGGTCCCCGGGTTCGCGGTGCAGTACAACGGGCCGGGTGCGGCCAGCCCGACGATTCGGGGAATGAGCGGGGACAGGGTCCTCATGCTCGAGGATGGGCACCGGACCGGCGACCTCTATTCTTCGGCCTCGGATCACGGGGTCATGGTGGAGCCCATCTCGGCCCAGCGCATGGAGGTGGTCCGGGGGCCGGCCGGACTTCTCTACGGCTCCAACGCCCTGGGCGGCGTGGTCAACGTGATCCGCAACGACGTGCCCCGCACCCGCCCCTCCTCCCTGACCGGAACGTTCTCCACCCAGTTCGAATCGGTCAACGAAGGCGCGGGAGGTGGTGCC
>SKKH01000115.1 GCA_007121555.1 Gemmatimonadota bacterium
CCCACTCATGAGATGTGGATGGCCCCCCTCCCGGGCGGCGGCCACCTCATGGGAATGGCCCACGTGTTTCCCTCCGTCACCTTCGCCGCACCCTTTTCATCGGACAGCCCACTGAGCCGGAACCAGCTCGTGTTTCCACATGCCGCCGTCATGGCCAACCTCGAGAGTTCGAGGTCGCGCTGGGTGCTCCGGATCATGCCCAACTTCGAGGGGCTCACACTTCCCGATGGGGAGGTGACGCTCGGAGGATGGGGGGAAGGGTTCATCGACGCCCGCCATCCCCACACCCTTCTCCACGAGGCCATGCTCAGCTTCAACTGGTGGGAGGCTCCGGGCGGCGCCCTGTCCCTTTCGGCGGGAAGAGGGTTCGCGCCCTATGGGACGGGAGATCCCATGTACCGTCCGGCGCTCAAGTATCCCACGAATCATCACCTCTCGCAGATCCTGGAACGTTGGACGGTGAACGTCAGCTACCTGAGCGACGCCGGGCTGGGGGTGGAGTTCGGCATCTTCGACGGGGACGAGCCGGAAGATTGGCTCGACCTGGGCAACTACGGAAACTTCGGCAACTCCTGGTCCGGCCGCATCTCCTGGCGCTTCGGAGAGATCGAGGGAATCACGTCGCCCTGGGAGATTTCCGGTTCTTATGGCCGGGTCCGCGAGACCCATGGTGGACACGAGGACCTCACCGTCCTCTACAACGTGGCGCTCCGACACCAGGCGTCCCATCCCGTCGGCAGCTTGTATGGGCTCGTGGAGGCTTCCATGAGTGAGCCCGAGGACGGCGAGGGGTACTTCTCCGTCCTGGGAGAGATGCAGGGACGCCTCGGGCCGAGGGGTCGGCATGCCCCCTTCGTCCGCCTGGAATACGCCACCCGTCCGGAGTATCCGCGGGAGGCTTCGTCAGGGGACGGGTTCTTTCGGTACGACCATGACGACCACGCCCTGGGAGCGACGCGCTGGCTGGTGAGTTCGGCGGGTTACAGCCAAGAGTGGACGACGCTGCCCTTCAGTGCTCGCCCCTTCGTCGAGGTCAATCACCACCGGATTCGGCCGGAGCGGGGCCCGGCCGCAGTGGCTCCCGAGACCCTCTTCGCCGGGAACAGTTTCTGGAGTGTGAGTGCGGGATTCCGAGTCTTCCTGGGGGGTGGACCGATGCGGATGGGGACCTACGGCGCTCTGGATCCCATGACGGCCTCCATGCGGGATGCGCCCCACGACCACGAGATGCATTGAGTGGGTTCGGATGGGGAGTCAGCGAACCGGCGAGGTGCCGAGGGGCACGGAGGCGCGCACGGACACGGAGGGGGACACAGGAGGGGAGGGGGCGGGCCCCGTGTCACACGAACGGGGCTTCGCTCGTTCTCCGGGTGAGACGGCCTTCCACTGCTCCGGAGCTCCCCCATGCATCTGACCCCCTCCCGGTCCGCCCGAGTGTTTCTGGCTCTCCTCGTCACCCTCCTACTCCTGGCCGCGGCCTTCCTGCTTCCGGGAGCGGACGCTTCGCATGTGACCGGAGAAGAGAAGGAGCGCGCCGAGGCCGCCCCCCCGTCCGCCGGTGAGGAGCTGGCCCATCCGGTCGAGGCCCGACGACCCGTGCCGAGGACGTCGTCGGCTGAACCCTTGCCGGGCATCCCTTCGGCTGCCTTCGTGGCGGCGGAGCGCAACCGGATCCAGCGTCATCTGGCTCGGGTCGAGGCCGAACTGACAGGCGTCGACGTATCCCACCTTCCCCCGGAGGTGCAGGCGGCTCGGACAGAACAGATCAGGGTGCTACGGGACTACCGGGAGCGGGGTCTCTTTCCCCGAAACCTCGACGTCCCTCGTGGCAAGGTCCCGGTCTTCGTGGACGACCGGGGGGTGCACTGCGCGGTGGGGTACCTGATGCACCGCTCCGGAGCCGACGATCTGGTGGACCGGATCGCTTCGACCCGGAACCTGGCCCGGGTTCCCGAGCTCGTCGACGAGCCCGGACTCGCCGAGTGGCTCAGCTCGGTGGGGCTCTCGGTCGAGGAGGCCGCACGGATCCAGCCTGCGTACTGTGGCGCAGGCGGGGTGGGATGGGGGCCCTGCCCCTCGAACGAGCCCGAGTCCCGCTATCCCTTTTCCGACTATCTCCTGGCGAGCCTGGGGGCCGGGAGCCTGAACGGGATCATGGTCGGCGTCCATGTGGTGGGGAACCGACGGGATGACGCACACACGGGTCGGGCCGTGGCCGGGCTGGCGTCGGGCCTGGCAGGGATCGGGTTGGGGGCCTGGGGCCTTCACCACGGAGCCGATGCCTCGGGGGCCGGCTGGGCGAACCTGGCCCTGGGGTCTTTCAGTGCCGCCGCGGGGGTTCTGGCCCTTCACCGAGCCGCGGAGTCGGGTGGTGACCGCTTCATGGAGGACGACGCCGAGGAGCTGGAGGGTGAGGGCGGCCTGTCCCTCTCGGTCACTCCATCGGTGGCTCCGGCGCGGCAGGGTGGGGCAGGGGTCTCCATCACCCTGAGGTGGTAGGACGGGGGCGAATGTCCCACGTTGGGGCTCCAGCCCCCGCCGAGCCCATGAGGCGTCAGGGAGGCTCGACGGGACGTCCGATCCCGAGGAACGAGGGTGCGGCCCCATCGCTCCCTTCCAGCTTCATGACAGGAGCCCATGAGCGAGGCGCTACTCCCGATCCTGCAGCGGTGGCTTCTCTTTTCCGGCGTGCTCCTGCTCGTGGGCGTGGTCGCCTGGCGCAGCTTCGTGGGACCGTGGCAGCCCAGGGCGCTCCGGCAGGCCATGGGAGAGATGGAGCTCCGTCTTGCCCGAGCCGGGGTCCTGCTTTCACTCCTTCTGGTGCCGATCTGGGGTATGCGGCTCTGGGTCCAGATGATGGAGTTCCGGGATCCCTTCGCTCCCCTCGCCGAGGACCTCGGATTTCTCCTTCTCGAGACCTTCTGGGGTGCCGTCTGGATGGCTCAGGGAGGAATCCTGATCCTCCTCGCCGGAATCTTCCACCTGATTGTACGAGGGGTGCGGCGGAGGCGTGAGGAGGAGCGGCGGGCGAAGGAGACCGGAGACCTCCAGGAGGG
>SKKH01000107.1 GCA_007121555.1 Gemmatimonadota bacterium
ACTCAACAGGACTCTACGCACGTAGAAGCTTCGGCGGATCTTTTCGCGGACGCGGGTTCGACTCCCGCCGCCTCCACTGACCGGGCTCAGCCACCTTCGGGTGGCTGGGCCTTGTTTTTTTTGGGGGCCTCCGATGTCGGCTGGCGGCGGGAGTCAGCAGTCGCGAGCGAAGCGAGCGGCTGCGCAGACGGGCCCGATAGGGCCTGGCTGCAGAAGCCGTAGGGTTCGAACCGAGCGGACTGACCGGCTCGGGCTGAACCTGCCTCGTCTACTCCGCGAGACCATCGAGGATGGGGCGCCAGCCCCACCGCAGATGACCCCCGCCGCCTCGTCGGGAGTGCAGCGGCCCTTCTATTGGCACATCGATGGCACATGCGGTCCGAGTATGGGATCGCTTTGCGATCGCCTGGGTCGGCCGATTCCCGGATCACTCCCGTTTCTTCCAGTATCCTGGCCGGCGACGTTGATGAGCGACCGCGAGGACCCGTAATTCATCGCCCGCCTGTCGGTACACGACCGCGAAGGGGAAGCGCCGGCAAAGCATCCGGCGATAGGGTGGTTCCTGCGTCGTCCCGGCTTCCGGGTTCTCCACGGCAGCCCGTATGACGGCCACGACCTCCTCGAAGAACTCACGCCCAAGTCCTGGTGCACGGTCTTCGTAAAACCTGGCGGCCTCAGCCAACTCCGCCAATGCTTCGGGGTGGATTCGGGCTACCACCCGAGTTGGTATCTGAGGTCTCTGAGGGAATCCTCGAGCGGAAGCGATTGAACCGCTCCCGAGTCTAGCCCCTGATCTCGTCGGCGGACCTCTTCGACCCAGGCCCGGTCAATCTCCGCATCCTCATCCAGACTCGCGATGAGTCGCTCGGCGAGACGGGCTCGTTCGGAGGCCGGAAGCCTCAAGAGCTCTCGTTCGATCTGTTCGGTAGACATTTGCGTGCTCCGAGGTGATGGACTCTCCCAACCGTAGCTTTCTACCCTCAGTTCGGCAAACGGATCGTCTATCCCCGCATTCCGAGTGGACTTGGCCCCCCAAGGGGTCACACAAAAGGTCACACTCAATTCGCAGGGAGCGTGTAACGCCAGACGTATAAGAGGTTTACGCTCCCGCTGACCGACCGTCGGAATCCTGTTCAACTCCCGCCGCCTCCACTCGGGCCCCGTGGCCCAGGAACAGAGAAATGGCTCAGTGACGCGGTTTTCGTCGCTGGGCCAATTCTTCTTGTAGGCTCGTTTCACCGCGGTTTTGACACACACACGTAAACAGGTCTCCGAAAAACCCGGGGCGATTCACCTTACCGGGCTCAACCCGGTAGATTACTCGGGCCGTCAGGACTCGGCCAACAGCCGGCGTACGGCCGCCGTGAGCGACCCCAGGGAGTACGGCTTCCGGATGAGCCCCCGCCCGCTCTGCATGTCATCGAGGTCGTCGTCCCCCTCCACGGCATAGCCCGAGAGAAAGAGTACCCCTCGCCCGGGGGCGTTCGACTGGAAACGGTCCGCCAGCTCCCTGCCGTTCATACCGGGGAGACTCAGGGCCGCCACCAGCAGATCCGGGGTCCGCGTCGCCCCCTCCAAGGTGGCGAGGGCCTCTTCGGCCGAGGCCGCCGAAGCCACGGTGTACCCCAGGCCCTCCAAGGCACGGGAGGTGGACCACCGGACCCCGTCATCGCTCTCCACGACGAGTACTCGGCATCCTTCCGACAACTCCTCGCTTCGACCGGGCTCGGTTTCAGGGGGAATCGGCTCGGCCTTTGGAAGGAGGATCCGAAAGGTGGTTCCCTCTCCGAGAGTCGAGTCCACCGAAATGAAGCCATGGCTCTGGCGGATGATCCCATAGACCATCGAGAGCCCCAGCCCGGTCCCTTCGGGGGGAGGTTTCGTGGTGAAGAACGGCTCGAATACCCGGTCCCGAACACTATCGTCCATCCCGATTCCCGTGTCCCGGACGGTGAGCTGAGCATAGTCTCCCTGGGGTACCGCCGGGTCCTGCCGAGCTTCCTCCAGAGACACCGAAAGGTTCTCTGTGGCGAGGACGAGGCTCCCACCTCCGGGCATGGCGTCCTGGGCATTTACCGCCAGGTTCATGATGACATGCTCCAGCTGGATGGCGTCGATCCTCACCGGCCAGCATTCGGGCGCGAACCTCGTCTCGACCTCGATCCGGTCACCGAGCACCTTCTCCAGAAGCCCCACGCTATACTCTACCACTTCGCCAAGGGAGCAGACCTCCACACGCAGGATCTGCTGCCGACTGAACGCCAGGAGATGTCGGTTGAGAAGGGCCGCCCGACGAGCGGCTCGCTGAATGAGTTCGAGATCGTCCCGGGCGTCCGGATTATCCTGGAGGTGCTCCATGAGGAGCTCCGAACCACCGATGATCGTGGTGAGGACGTTGTTGAAGTCGTGGGCCACGCCGCCGGCCAGTCGACCCACCACCTCCATTTTCTGGGCCTGCTGCAGTTCCCTCTGAAGCTGGATGCGCTCGGTCACCTCGTGAATGGTGGCGACCCGAACAGGCCGCCCATCCACCCGGGTGTCCCGAGACCAGCAATCGGCCGTAAACAGCGACCCGTCCTTCCGGCGATGTCGAACGGAGGTCGTCCACCAGTCGCCGTGTGGCATTTCCGACATGACCTTTCCGGCGTGGGCCCGACCTTCGGGGGGACGCACCTCCAACGCCGAAAGGCCCACGAACTCTTCCCGCTGGTAGCCATACTGCTTCAGCGCCGCCTCGTTGACGTCCAGAATGAGCCACGACTCATGATCGATGACGAGCACCGGGAGGGCCACCCCGTCGTAGACCTCGCGGTAGTTCCTGATGGCCATGGAGTTCGTAGTACGCAAGAGTCGTCAGTCCGCAGAAGGCAAGTGTGAAGCCCGTTCGAATCGTAATCTATCCGGAAACGGGGCTCCCCTCTCAAACATACTGGATCTCCGCGAAGACCGTGCAGGGATAGAAGGAATTCCAAAGCCCCTGTCGAGGGCGAAGGCAAGGCAGGGCGCGGGGTCTGGCCGAGCAGGCTGCC
>SKKH01000222.1 GCA_007121555.1 Gemmatimonadota bacterium
TCCACCTCTTCCTCTCGCTGGCTCGTGATCGTGAGAGCCGAGGCCGAGGCGTAGAGGGACCCGTCGGCCACCCCGTCCAGCATGCCGGCGATGTCTCGTTCTTCGAAGCGGTACTCCAGCCCCAGCTCACCTGCCACATGCTCCCAGAGCGCCACCGTCATCCCATGGAAGCTGCCGTCCTCCTCCTGGATCACGAAGGGAGCGACGACCCGGGTGCCTACCGTCACGGCCGTCTCCCGGGCCTCGTCCGTCTGGGCCATCAACTCGAAGGTGGGGCCCAGGAGAACGAGAAAGGTGATCGCCGCCAGGGCCCCAGGGAGGAGGCGCGGCGCGGTTCGGTGGATGCTCGGGCAGGAGAGGGAAAGGGTAGGTGCGGAAGGATCAGAGTGCATGGCGGGCAGTGGATGGAGCGGTAACAACTCGGGCGAGAGTGGCCAAGGTATCAGCCCCGTCGGACCCGGTGAAGGTGGACCGGACCGGATCTCCAGGATCTCGACGGGATATCAGGGGTGTGGGTAGATTCAAAGGCCTGTGTTGGCGGCCTGTGTGAGGCCTTCCCGGACGAGCGTTTTCGCCTGCGATCCTCCTTCCATTTCTCTTCTCGACCGACCGTTCCCTCTGCTGGATCCCTCCTCATGACCGAATCCTTGTCCGTACGTCGTCCCTTCCTCGTAGTGCTGGCGCTGGTGGCGCTTCTCGTCCTCAGCACGCTCTCTGCCTGCGGTGCCCGCTCGGCTCCTGAGGACCCGGGCCCGGCCCCCGTGCCGGAGGAAGAGGTCCAGGAGGAACCCGAGGCTCCTGACGAGATACCGGAGGAGCAACCGGATCCCGAAGACCCTGAAGTCGAGGTGACCATCGGGGAGCCAGATGTGCCGGGCCCGTCATCCGATGGTGAGCTCAAGCCCTACGACTCGGTGATCACCGAGGAGGCCCGGACCCGGGAGGGCCTCTTCACGGTCCACCAGATCGAAGACAAGCTCTACTTCGAGATTCCCGAGGGCGAATTGGACCAGGACATGCTCCTCCTGGGCCGGGTCGACGAGGGGGTGGGGCTGAGTGGCTTCGCCAGCGGCCGGATCACCCAGGAGCTGGTCCGCTGGGAACGGCATGAGAAGAAGATCCACCTGCGAGGGGTGAGGTTCGATGCCGTGGCCGACACGAGCCGGGCGATTTCCCGGGCCGTCCAGGCCCTGACCCGGGGACCCATCATCGCGTCCTTTGATATCGAGACCTTCGGGCCCGACTCGGCGGCGGTGGTCGAGGTAACCCGGCTCTACACGGGCAACATTCCCGAGATGTCGCCCCTCCGGGGCATTCAGCCCGACCGGTCGTTCGTGGAGACCTTCTCCGCCTTCGATACCAATGTGGAGGTCCAGGCCGTTCAGACCGGGGTGGCCACCCAGCAGGGGAGCTCACCCGGAACGCCGGCCGAGACCAACACCCGAAGGGCTCACTGGAGCATGGTGAAGCTGCCAGAGGAGCCCATGATGCCGCGACTTCGGGATACCAGGGTGGGCTATTTGTCGGTCTCCACCGTGGACTATGCCAGCAGCGAGCACAGGGCCGATAGCCGGCACTTCATCCGGCGATTCCGCCTGGAGAAGCAGGACCCGTCGGCCGAGCGGTCTGACCCGGTCGAGCCCATCGTATTCTGGATCGATCCGGCCACCCCCGAGTGGCTAGTTCCCTTCGTCGAGAGCGGGGTGGATCAGTGGATCGAGGCCTACGAGGAGGCCGGTTTCACCAACGCCATCGAGGCCCGGATGGCCCCCTCACCGGAGGAGGACCCGGACTGGTCCATGCACGACGTCCGTCACTCCATGATCTACTGGCGGCCCTCCCCGGTCGCCAACGCCACCGGTGGAAGTGTGGTGGATCCCCGGAGTGGGGAGATCCTCAAGGCCGAGGTCAACATGTTCCACAACGTGATGAACCTCCTGCGGAACTGGTACTTCGTGCAGGTCGCGCCCCTGGATCCCCGGGCGCACCAGCTCCCCCTGCCCGATGAGCTCATGGGCGTCCTCGTGGAGTATGTGGTGGCCCACGAGGTGGGGCACGCGGTGGGCTTCCCCCACAACTTCAAGTCCAGCGCCATGTATCCCGCCGATTCCCTCCGCTCCCGGGAGTTCCTGGAGCGGAAGGGCGGTCATGTGGCCTCCGTGATGGATTACTCCCGCTTCAACTACGTGGCGCAGCCCGAAGACGAGATCCCGCCGGAGCTCCTCGTTCCTCGAGTGGGGCCCTACGACCGCTACGCCGTGATGTGGGGGCATACGCCCATCGCTGAGGCCTCGACCCCCGACGAAGAGCTCGAGACCCTGGACCGGTGGGCCCGGATGCAGGACACGATTCCCTGGTACCGGTTCACCACCCCTGACGCCCCCAACGACCCTCATGCGGTCACCGAGGCCGTGGGGAACGCGGAAGCGGTCTATTCGTCCACCCTGGCCATGCGCAATCTCGAACGGGTCATGGAGATGCTCATCCCCGCCGCCGAGCGTCCGGGCCAGGACTACTCCGACCTCGAGGAGCTCTACGGAAACGCCGTGGCCCAGTGGGGTCGCTACATGGGTCACGTGGGGGCGCTCATCGGGGGCGCCTATACCCAGGAGCGCCACGGCACGGGGCCCCGGTTCGAGCCCGTATCCCGGGCCGAGCAGGAGGAGGCTTTCCAGTTCCTGGCCGAGCACGCCTTCCAGACGCCGGAGATGTTCAAGAACCCGGAGATCCTGCGCCGGATCGAAGCGTCCGGCGCCATCGACCGGATCGGAACCCAGCAGGGACGGGTCCTCTCTCAGCTGCTCAGTGAGATCCGCCTTCAGCGCCTCGTGGAGTATGAGGCGCTGGCCAACGGAGCCCCGGCATACACGGTTGCGGACCTCCTGGAGGACCTGAGGGGTGCCGTGTGGACCGAGCTGGAGCAGGGGGATCCCCGAATCGACGTGTACCGGCGGAATCTCCAGCGCCAGTATCTGGCGGCGGCGGACCGCTATCTCTCACCGTCGAACCCGGGGCA